>NZ_JAILWL010000103.1 GCF_025698965.1 Roseibium sp. | reverse complement strand
CTTCGCCTGCGATTGATGTTCGAGGCGATCCCCTGCCGGTTCGTTGTTGGTCAGGTCGACATTCAAACGCCTATCAACCGAGATATGGCCTGGAACATGCTGGGAGACGGACTGGCGGAAGCTCGGGAAAGGCTCAATCGGAAACAGGGTGAAAATGTTTACAGGTTCTCGCTGCTGCAGTCCCACACAAACGAAGGGTTGTACGCACAACAGCAGCTGTTGGACGCTTTCGGCTCCGTCCTGTCGGAAACAGAAACAGGTTGGTCTGACAAACAGCTGGAAACCATTCGTCTGTGGTTTTCGTTTGGCGGCGATGCCGACAGGATTGCCGAAGAACGCAATGTCACGAAACGATCTGTTTATTACACTTTGGAAACCGCAGGGTGGGAGACTTACCGGGAACGCCGCGATGCACTGCAGACTTTCCTGGCAAAGTGTATCAATCCCTAGTCACACGCTTTAGGCTCGCCCCGTCGCCGTCTCAACAACAGGTCCGGATCCAGGATACGCCATGATAGAGATATTGCTCCAGTCAATCGGCTATATCGTTCTGGCGTATCTGCTCTTCGATGTCGGGACCGGCTTCACAAAATACATTCTTGAAACCAGCGGTGCGGGCAAACGGGAACGGGCTCTGGCGCAGCGGAACCGCATGCAGGAGGCGGTGGTAAACGACGCTCCGGGGGCAACGAAAAATCAGGTGCGGAGTGCGCCCGGGGAAGAGGTTTCGAGCCCCGAAAACAAGTCCGGAAAATATATTGGCATTCTTGAACGTCTGCTCATTGTTGCCGGATTGGTCTGGAACAACTGGGAAATCATTCTGGCGGTGATCGCACTGAAAACAGTCGCGCGTCACAAGGAACTCGATCAAAAGATCGACGCCGAATATTTCCTGATCGGGTCTTTCGCAAGTATTGTTTGGGCCATCGGGATAGCCGTTCTGCTTGTTTTGTATGACCGGAATTTTGGCTTCGCCGTCCTGCCGACAACCTGGCTGTTCGGGGCATGATCTTCCCTGTTTGGCTCTGAAATATCAGTAGCACAGAAATCATATAAAGAATTCTTTATATCTTTATTGCGTGAAGTCGCGACCGGCGCTATAACCCAATTCAACGAATTCCGGACACGACCGGAAATCGGCTTGTGGCTGCCGAAATGCCTTCCGGTATTGGCCTTCAAAGGTGGCGGCTGCGCTTTCAAAGCCCGGCGTAATGAGCTGGATCTAACAGCAGGACACTTTCATGAACGACTACATTGTCAAAGATATCGGGCTCGCAGACTGGGGCCGCACCGAAATTGAAATCGCCGAGCACGAAATGCCGGGCCTGATGGCCTGCCGTGCTGAATACGGTGAAAGCAAGCCGCTGAAAGGCGCCCGCATTGCCGGCTCCCTGCACATGACCATTCAGACGGCCGTGCTGATCGAGACCCTGGTCGCGCTGGGCGCGGAAGTTCGCTGGGCTTCCTGTAACATCTACTCCACGCAGGACCAGGCAGCTGCTGCCATTGCGGCCGCAGGTGTTCCGGTCTTCGCCATCAAGGGCGAGACGCTGGAAGAGTACTGGGACTACGCGGACAAGATCTTCGATTTCCCCGATGGCGCCAACATGATCCTTGACGATGGCGGCGATGCAACGCTCTACATCCTGCTCGGGGCACGTGTGGAAGCTGGCGAAACAGACCTCATTGCCAATCCGCAGTCCGAAGAAGAGGAATGCCTCTTCGCCCAGATCAAAAAGCGTCTGGCCGCAAATCCGGGTTGGTTCACAAAGCAGCGTGATCTGATCCAGGGCGTTTCGGAAGAAACCACCACCGGTGTCCTGCGTCTTTACGAAATGCAGAAAAAAGGCGACCTGCCGTTCCCGGCGATCAACGTCAATGACAGCGTCACCAAGTCCAAATTCGACAACCGCTATGGCTGCCGTGAATCTCTCGTCGACGGCATCCGCCGTGGTACCGACGTGATGATGTCAGGCAAGGTGGCTGTGGTCTGCGGATACGGCGATGTTGGCAAAGGCTCTGCTCAGTCTCTGGCTGGCGCCGGTGCACGTGTGATCGTGACGGAAATCGACCCGATCTGTGCATTGCAGGCCTCCATGGACGGTTTTGAAGTCAAGACCATGGAACAGGCGCTGCCGGAAGGCGACATCTATGTCACCGCGACCGGTAACAAGGACATCATCACCTTCGACCACATGCGCGGCATGAAGGACATGGCCATTGTCTGCAACATCGGTCACTTCGACAACGAGATCCAGGTTGCGGCCCTGAAAAACACCAAGTGCCGCCCGGTCAAGGATCAGGTCGACATGTACGAATTCCCGGACGGGAAACGCATGATCCTGCTCTCGCAGGGCCGCCTGGTGAACCTTGGCAACGCAACCGGCCACCCGAGCTTCGTGATGTCTGCGAGCTTCACCAACCAGGTACTGGCGCAGATTGAGCTCTACACAAAGGGTGATCAGTACAAGAACGAGGTCTATGTGCTGCCGAAGCATCTGGACGAAAAGGTCGCACGCCTTCACCTTGAAAAACTCGGTGTCACGTTAACCGAATTGTCGAACGAGCAATCTCAATATCTGGGGATTAATAAAACCGGTCCGTTCAAGTCAGAGCACTACAAATACTGATTCCAGTATTTTAGACCACTAGATATTGTGAGTTGCCAGTTTCTGGCATGTGAACAAAAAATTGCAGGACCCTTCAATTTGAAGGGTCCTGTTAACTTTTCAGTTACGGACTCTTCTGCGCGATTCTCAAAAAGGTTATGGTTAAAACGAATCAGGGGCCAAGAGGCGAAAGTCTCTGATTTACTCCCGGAATCCGGGGGGCTGTTCCCGCAATTGCGGGACAATGCGGCGTAAGGGGACCATAACATGCCGATAGGCGGCAGAGACGGCGCGCGTTCACGTGCGGCGTGGCGAGATCGGAGTCTGAAAAGCGTGAAGCTTGGCGTCACCGCGGTGACTGCCTTTGGGGCAGCCTCTGGTCCGGCTGCAGCCGATATGCTTGCGGACACCACCGCTGCGATCAGTCCTGATACCATGATTCTCTTTGGAGCGCTCGGGGGCATGTGTGCCTTTGCCGTCACCGCGGCGATCGCACTTGTCCGCCACCGCAAGCAATCGGCCCTGCTCATCGGAGCCCTGGAAAAACAGAAGAGCGATCTGAAATTCCGCGTCGACCGTCTTGAGGCAATGTTGAACACGGACGAGCAGCGTGTGATCGTTTGGACTGGCAATGGCGCAATGCCTCAGATATGGGGTGTTCTGCCAGACAAATCCGGTGTGCCGCGTCCACCGGCACAGCTATTGGCTTTCGGCAGTTGGCTTACTGCCAAATGCGCTGGTGATCTTGAACGCCATCTGGACATGTTGTTCCGCACCGGAGAAGCCTTCACCTCAACGCTGAAAACCAGAACCGGAACCTATGTAGAAGCACTTGGCCGCACGACCGGCGGTGCCGTTGTTCTGCGCTTGAGGGACCTGACCGGCGAGCGTCAGATGCAGGCGGAGCTTGCCGCGCGCAACGCCAAAATCTCCGGCGAGCTTCACATGCTGCATTCACTCCTCGACGCCATGCCGGCGCCGGCCTGGCAGCGGGATGCGGAAGGCAAGCTGATCTGGGCCAATGGCGCCTATGCCGAAGCCGTGGAGATGTTGGACGCGGAAAGTGCGGTCAGGGAGGGGGCGGCTTTCCTCGATGCCGCTGCACGCACCGCAATGGCGGTTCAACGCACGGAAGATGGCTGCTTCAACGCAAGAATTCCAATTGTCGCTTCCGGCGAGCGTCGAGTTTTCGAAGTCACTGACGTCAATGCAAATGTCGGCGGAGCCGGTGTTGCCGTGGATATCAGTGAGTTGGAACAGGCCAAGAAAGAACTCGGGCGGGCCGAGGATTTCCATGGCCGAACCCTCGATCAGCTTGCGGCGGCGGTTGCGATCTACAGCAACGACCGCAAGCTGCAATTCTACAACGCTGCCTTCCGTCAGCTTTGGGATCTTGATTCCACCTTCCTGGAAAGCCGGCCGGAAGATGGTGCCGTTCTGGATGCATTGCGCGCTGCACGTAAAATTCCAGAACAGGCCGACTATCGCGGCTGGCGCAACAAGATGCTGGAGGGCTATCAGTCGCTGGAGGCCCGCGAAAGCTGGTGGCATTTGCCCGATGGCCGCACATTGCGCGTCATTGCGAACCCGCATCCGCAGGGCGGGGTCACCTATATCTATGAAAACGTAACCGAGCAGCTGGATCTGGAAAGCCGCTATAACGCCTTGACCCGGGTTCAGGGCGAAACGCTCGACAATCTGTCTGAAGCCGTTGCCGTGTTCGGGTCGGATGGCCGTCTGCGTCTGTGGAATCCTGCATTCGGCCGCATCTGGAACCTCGAAGAAGGTCAGCTGTCCGAACTGCCCCATGTGAACCAGGTTGTGTCCGCGTGTACTTTGAACGACACGGAAGCCGAGGCCTGGGAGCAACTGGCCGGCAACGTGACAGGTCTTCTGGACAATCGTACCCAGAAAGTCAGCCGTCTGGAACGTCACAATGGTGACGTCCTGGACTACGCCACCGTTCCGCTGCCCGATGGTGGAACTCTGGTCACCTTTGTCGATGTGACCGACAGCGTGAATGTCGAGCGTGCGCTTCTTGAAAAGAACGAGGCATTGGAGCAGGCCGACCAGATCAAGAATGCCTTCATCCAGCATGTTTCCTATGAGTTGCGCTCGCCATTGACCAATATCATCGGCTTCGCCCAACTTCTTGCAGATCCGAAATTCGGCGAACTTTCCGAAAAGCAGGGCGAATACGCCGAATACATTCAATCCTCCTCTTCTGCTCTCCTGGCCATCATCAACGACATTCTGGATCTTGCGACGCTCGACGCCGGTATCATGGAGCTGGACCTGGGCGAGGTCGATGTCGCTGACACCGTATCCGCTGCGGTTGAGGGGCTGAAGGACCGGATTGCCGAGGCCAGGATCAACCTGCGCACCCATGTGCCTGACGACATCGGTGTCATGATTGCCGACGAGAAGCGTCTTCGGCAGGTGTTGTTCAACCTGATTTCCAACGCCGTGCGCTATTCGGAACCCGATGGCGTTGTTGACGTCAGCTGCGATCGCGACGACGATAAGGTGACATTTGTCGTGAAGGATCACGGCTACGGTATTCCGGCCGAAATCCTGACCCAGGTTTTCAACCGTTTCGTCGGACATGACACCGGTGCCCGGCGCCAGGGGGCAGGACTTGGTCTTGCGATCGTCAAGAGTTTTGTGGAACTGCATGGCGGCACGGTCGACATCATTTCCGCCGAAGGCGAAGGCACCACGGTAACCTGTTCGTTCCCGGCGCGTCCGGAACTGGCGGATCAGGCCGCCGCCGAATAGGACGCCGGCTGATGGCTGACAACGAACTTCGGTATTTGCCGACAGGTTTCCTTGAATTCCCGATTTCCGACGAACCCGGAACACACAGGCTCGCCAATGATCTGGCCATGGTGCTCAGGCCCGGTGACGTCATTTGCCTGTCCGGTGATCTTGGAGCCGGTAAATCCACATTCGCACGCGCCTTGATCCGTTCATTTGCAGGCGACCCGGACCTGGAAGTTCCGAGCCCGACTTTCACCTTGGTTCAGAGCTACGAATTTGACCGGTTCGATCTTTCTCATTTCGACCTCTACCGTCTGGAAGATCCGGAAGAACTTGAGGAGCTTGGTCTTGAGGATCTGCTGGAGACCGGAGTTGCGCTGATTGAGTGGCCTGAGATGGCGGAAGACCTGTTGCCGCGCCATGCGCTATGGGTGCAGATCACGCAGCCGGAAGAAGACGGTGACCGGCGTCGGTTCACATTCTTTTCCGAAAATTCAGAGTGGCAGACACGCATCAAGCTGACACTGGCCATCCGCGACTTTCTTGACACGGCGCAATTTGCTGGTGCGGAGCGCAGATTTCTTGCCGGAGACGCGTCTCTCAGAACATTTGAAACGGTGACACAAGGGGCTGACAGAGCAGTGCTGATGCGCTGGCCGTTTCACGACGGCGCCTTGTCTGCACCTATTCGGGCCTACATGGAAAAAGTCCATCTGGCACAGGATTGCCGGTCGGTGATCGCAATCGGGTCGGAACTTCGCGACCGCGGTTTCCTTGCAGCCGAAATCTATGCGGCAGACCTTGACAACGGTTTGATCCTGTCTCAGGACCTTGGCAGCGAAACCATCGTTGAAGACGGCAAGCCGGTACCCGAGCGTTACCGTGTGGCGGTGGATATTCTGGCCAGGATGCATGGCCAAAGCTGGCCGGCGACGGTCAAGGTCAGAGACGGCAAGGATTATAAGGTCCCTGCCTACTCAACCGAAGCCCTCATTGCCGAAGCATCGCTGTTTCTGGACTGGTATGTACCGGAGGTCACCGGACAGCCGGCCGATCAACAAACTCGTCTCGAATTTGAAACCCTGTGGCGAACCTGCCTGGAACGGGTTGCTTCTGCGCAGCACGGCTGGGTGTTGCGTGATTTTCATTCTCCCAATCTCCTGTGGCAGCAAGAAGCAGATGGACTGAACCGAATTGGCTTGATCGACCTTCAGGATACAGTGATTGGGCCGGTCGCTTATGATGTCGCTTCGTTGTTGTTCGATGCCCGGACCGATATTTGCGAAGAGCTGGAAACCGGGCTCCTTGATGCCTATGTCTCAGCAAGGGAAAATCAGTCCTCCGAATTCGACAGGTCAGGCTTTTCAAACGCCTATTCGGTGATGGCGGCTCAGCGGAATTCAAAGCTTCTGGGGATATTTGTCCGCCTGGCACGCAGAGATGGAAAACCGGCATATTTGCGCCACCTGCCACGTATACTGGGCTATCTTGACAGGGTTCTTGACAGGCCGGGCATGTCGGACTTGAAAGACTGGTACGCACGCTACCGGACGTGAGGCGGACAGCGCCTATGCAACCGGTCGCAATGATTTGAGTTATGCCATGACAGACACACGGTTTCGTCCTTCCAATGCTATGATCCTGGCTGCAGGCCTGGGTAAGCGCATGCGCCCGTTAACGGCGACAACACCCAAGCCGCTGATCGAGGTGAACGGGCAGGCCCTGATTGATCACGGCATTGACAGACTGGTTGCAGCTGGCGTCCAGACTTGTGTTGTCAATGTACATTATCTGGCGGACCTGGTTGAAGTTCATGTCCGGCGCCGCAACGATATCGAGATCGTGGTCTCCGATGAGCGAGATCAGCTTCTGGAAACCGGTGGCGGGATCAACAAGGCGCTGCCCTTGCTTGGGCAAGAACCGTTCTTTCAGTTGAATGCGGACACCTGTTACTGGATCGAAGGCGTAAAGCCAAACCTGGAACATATGATTGATGCCTGGGATGGCGATCGGATGGACGCTCTGCTGCTTGTTGCGGAAACCGTGAAGTCGGTGGGATATGCCGGTCGCGGTGATTTCGACATGGCCAAGGACGGCAGCTTGTCCCGGCGTCCGGAAAAGAATGTCACGCCTTTTGCCTATGCCGGTGCCGCGATCCTTCATCCAAGATTTTTCGAAGGCGCTCCCGACGGTCCCTTTTCCATGAACATCCTGTTTGACAGGGCCATTGAAAACGGCCGCCTCTTCGGTGTCCAGATGGAAGGTCTCTGGCTTCATATCGGCACACCGGATGCGATTCAGGCAGCCGAATATGCCGTGCGCGAGAGTGCTGCCTGAGGATGGTCGAGCGCGCGCGCCTCTATTCCATCCCGGCTGCCGTCCCGTTTCTGAAAACGCTTGTCGATACGCTCGTCGACGGGACACTCGTTCCCGGCTTCCGCCCGATCGACGATCCCTTGTTGCTGCCGACAGCCACGCTCTACCTGCCGACACGGCGGGCTGCGCGTCTGTTGCCGGATCTGTTTCAGGAAAAATTTGGCGGCAAACCTGTTCTGCTTCCGGCAATTCGGCCTGTAGGTGATGCGGATGAAGATGCGCACAGTCTGACCAGTGACCCGGATCTTGAGCCTTTGCCACCTGCAATACCCTTGCTGGAACGTCACCTGGCAATGACACGGCTGGTGAAAGCCTGGAAAGGGATGCTCCGCCGCGAAGCCTTGAGCCTTCGGTCCGACGAGCCTTTGGGCTTGCCGGCATCGACTGCCGATGCCGCGTGGCTCGCCGGTGACCTGCTTTCCCTGATGGACGAAGTTGAGACCGAGGAAGCCGAATGGTCCGATCTTGCCGGTCTGGTTCCCGAAGAACATGCCCGCTACTGGCAGATCACTCTGGATTTTCTGAAAATCGTGCAGGAGGCATGGCCGGCTCATCTGGCAGAACTCGGCCGGATGGACCCGAAGGCACGGCGCTCCGCTTTGATCAGACGCGAAGCCGCACGTCTTGCGACGGCAACCCCTCGAGGACCTGTTATTGTTGCCGGTGTGACAGGCTCGGTTCCGGCAACTGCAGAGCTTTTGAAGGTCGTTTCGGAACTGAAACGGGGCGCAATTGTTCTGCCCGGCCTCGACAGGCACCTCGATGACCGGTCCTGGTCGGTGCTTGGCCAACGGGAAACCGCGACGGCTGTCAAAGGTCATTCGTTCGGCAAGGATGTGCCGTGTCTACCCTCGCATCCGCAATATTCCCTCAAGCAGCTCCTGGGGCGTCTGGGTGTCGACCGGTCAAAGATTAGGGATCTCGGAATTCAGCCATCTCCTGAACTTGCAATGCGAGAAAACCTTGTTTCGGAAGCACTGAGACCGGCCGATACCTCAGACGCCTGGACGACGTATCTTGAAGCGACGCCCGAGGAATGCCGTAAAGACGCTCTTGAAAACGTCGCGGTCCTGACTGCCCGAAACGAAGCCGATGAAGCGTTGAGCGTTGCGATTGCGTTGCGCGAAACGCTGGAGCGAGGGGAAACCGCAGCGCTCATCTCGCCGGACAGAATGCTGACCAGAAGAGTCGCTGCCGAGCTGGCGCGCTGGAACATTCAGGTAGACGACAGCGCCGGTCGGCCACTGGACCAGACTGCACCGGCTATTCTTGCGCTGCTTGGCGCCAAACTTGCGCTGAACGGTTGTGAACCGATTGATCTGCTCGCTCTTTTGAAACATCCCCTGGCGCGGCTCGGTCTTCCGGTCAAGGACATCCGGTCCGCGGCGCGCGCGCTGGAACGAGGGGTCATTCGTGGGCCCCGGGCGCGGCCCGGAACGGAAGGGCTGAAAGCAGCCATCGAGGCAAGCCGCGCCGAAGCCGGAAAGGCTCATACGCCGCGCTGGAAAAAGATCCATGATGGTGACTGGGATGTGATTGCCGATCTTGTCACCCGGCTTTTGGTCGCGCTGGCACCGCTGGAAGAGCTCTCGCAAAGCGCGGACGGAGTTTCCGTTACCGAGCTGACCAGACGCCATGTCGAGGTCGTTCAGGCCATTGCGGTTGATGATGCCGGATCGGTTGACGAGCTTTTTGCGGGAGAGGCAGGCGACGCCCTTGCACAGTTTCTGACTGGCCTTTTGGAAGCGGAAGCCAGTGGCCTGGAAATTCCACCGGGAGAATGGCCGTCCGTGCTGCCTGCACTGATGTCGGGTCAGGCCGTGCGCCGCCGCTTGCCCGGAGATCCGAGGATCCAGATCCTAGGTCCGATGGAAGCCCGGTTGCAGTCCTTCGACTTCGTCGTCATGGGTGGACTCAACGAAGGTGTCTGGCCACAGCGCACCAGAAACGATCCCTGGCTGAACCGGCCGATGAAACGGGATATGGGACTGGAGCCACCGGAACGCAGGCTTGGTGCGGCAGCTCATGATTTTGCGCAAGGATTGGGTGCAAGGCGGGTTTTGCTGTCTCGCGCTGGCCGCGCCGACGGTGCGCCGACCGTTGCCTCCCGCTGGCTTCAAAGGTTGACGACCCTCGCAGGACCGCAGGTGACAGGCCTGATGGAGGAAAAAGGTGCTGTCTATTCAAGGCTCGCATCCTTGCTGGATCGGTCGACGGGTCCTGTCCGTCCGGCCGAAAGACCCAGCCCGAGGCCTCCTTTGAAAGCCCGACCTGCGTCCTTGTCGATCACCGAAATTGAACGCTTGATCCGCGATCCCTACGCGATCTATGCCCGCCATGTCCTCGAGTTGCAGCCCGTCGATCCGATTGGCGGAGAACCGGGGGCCGCGGACAAGGGCAATCTCGTTCATGATGCACTGGCCGAGTTTCTTGGTTCCTGGTCCGGACCGTTCGATGACGATGCCGTCTTGGCGCTTACCCAAATTGGTGAGCGCCTGTTTGAACCATTGGATGCCTTTCCGGTGGTCCGGGCACTTTGGTGGCCACGTTTTGTGAGGGTTGCTGCCGGATTTGTCGGTTATGAGGCTGTTCGCAGCCATCAGATTGAAAAGCGGTTCCTGGAGATAGGCGGCGGTGTCGAGCTGAAGCTGCCTGGATTTGATTTTCGTCTGAGAGGTCGAGCCGACAGGATCGATCTGCTGACAAACGGCGGGTTGTCGGTCATCGATTACAAGACCGGGCAGGTGCCGTCTCAAAAGCAGGTCGACGCCCTTCTATCGCCTCAGCTGCTATTGGAAGCGGCCATGATCCGGAGGCGAGGCTTCAAGGATGTTCCCGCCGACGTGCCGATTTCGGAACTTCTTTATCTCCAGCTGAAAGGTGGTGCCGAGCCGGTCGTTGAGGCAAAGCGCAATCCGAAGGAAACCGAGCTGGAAGATCTGGTCGAAGATGCCTGGGCACGACTGGAGCAGCTGATCTCCCATTACGCCAAGGTCGAGACCGGTTACCGCTCCCGTGCACGGATCCTTCGTGAGCGTCAGATTGACGGCGTTTATGACCACCTCGCCCGCACGCAGGAATGGGTACTTGGCGGGGAGGAGGTGTCATGAGTGGCATTGATATTCCGCTTCTCACCAGAGAGCGTCAGGATCTTGCCTCCCGCCCGCGCGCCTCGGCCTGGGTGAGCGCCAATGCTGGCTCCGGCAAGACCTTCGTGCTGTCGCGGCGCGTCGTCCGGCTTCTGCTCGACGGCACCGACCCTTCCCGGATTCTCGCTCTGACATTCACCAAGGCCGCTGCCGCTGAAATGGCGACCCGTGTCTTCAAGATCCTCGGCACCTGGGTGACGATGGCGGACGGTGAGCTCAGCGTCGAACTTCAGGACATTGAGGGCCGAAAACCGGATGCAGCCAGGCTGGCGATGGCCAGACGCCTGTTCGCCCGGGCTCTGGAGACGCCAGGTGGCCTGAAAATCCAGACCATTCACGGGTTTTGCGAGTCTCTGCTGCACCAGTTTCCGTTGGAAGCCAACGTTGCCGGGCATTTCTCCGTTCTGGACGACAGGGTGGCTGCGGAGCTGATGGCAGAAGCCCGCGCCAGCGTGTTGCACAAGGCGGAAACGGAACCGGACAGCAGCTTCGGTCAGGCGCTTGCGTCCGTGATCGATCTGATGAGCGATGGCGGTGCCCAGAAGGCTCTGGACGAACTGATCCAGAGACGTGACGCCTTTCGCCGCTGGACGGTCGACGCCGGGGATCTGGAAACGGCACTTGAGGAATTGGCGGCGCTTCTGAAAATTGATCCTTCTACGCGGCTTGGCGATTTCGACAACCGTTTCAGGGACGAATGCCCTTTCGACCTGAACACCTGTCTCAGTTACGCTGAAGCTTTGAAAACGGGAACCAAGACGGATCAGGCCCGGGCAGATGCGCTCGTCGATGCGATAAAAATAAGCACTCCCGACGCCTTCCGTGAAGCCTGGTTGCAGATATTCCTGACCGGAAAGCTGGAGCCGAGAAAGTCCCTGGCGACGAAAAAGATCGCTGACACATATCCGGACATGATTGAAGCGCTTGTCGGTGAACAATCGCGTCTGATGACGCTGCTGGAGGAACGGCGCAGGGTTGCGACTTTCGAGGGAACCGTTTCTCTGCTCCGTCTGGCCGATGCGGTCATCCGCCACTATGATCGGGCCAAGACAGCGCGTGGCTATCTGGATTTTGAAGATCTGGTCGTCAAGACCGCAACCCTGTTGCAAAAGTCCGATGCCGCGCTTTGGGTTCAGTACAAACTTGATCAGGGCCTCGATCATATTCTGGTCGATGAAGCGCAGGATACCAGCCCGCGCCAATGGGAAGTGGTCACGTCATTGGCATCGGAGTTCTTCTCCGGCAGTGGTGCACATGAACGAACCCGGACGCTGTTTGCCGTTGGCGATGAAAAGCAGTCGATCTATTCGTTCCAGGGCGCGGTGCCGGCTTATTTCGATCTGATGCGGCGTGAGTTTTCCAAAAGTGCAGAAGCAGCTGAGCAGGAATTTCATTCCGTCAATCTGCAGCTTTCCTTCCGCTCGACACCGGACGTGCTGGGTGCAGTCGACAGGGTGTTTCGCGACGTCACCGCGCACAAGGGCCTCTCCCAGGAAACTACCGCACCGGTGCATGAAGCAATCCGCAGGGACCCGGGCATCGTCGATCTCTGGCCATTGGAAGCCGAAGCCGAAATCGAGGAACCGGAAGACTGGCGTCAGCCGATTGACCATGTTGGCTCGGGCAGTCCGATGCTCAAGGTTGCCAAACGTGTTGCGTCGGAAATTGCCGGCTGGATGCGCAATGGAACTGCGGAACCCGGCGATGTCATGATCTTGGTACGCAAGCGCGGGCCCTTTGTCGATGCGCTCAACCGCGAACTCAAGCAGCTCGATATTCCGGCCGCAGGCAGCGACCGGCTGGTGCTGACCGACCACATTGCGGTTCAGGATCTGGCAGCGCTTGGCCGTTTCCTGCTGTTGCCGGAAGATGACTTGTCGCTGGCCTGCGTCCTCAGGAGCCCGCTTTTCGATCTCACGGATGAAGAGCTTTTCGAGGTCGCACGAGAAACACCGGAAAAGATCCGTCCGGGAACATTGTGGCAGATGCTGGTCAAGCGTTCGGAAGGTTCTGAAAAATGGCAGGTGGTGCGCGCAAAACTGGAAGACTGGCGCGCTCGCGCCGATTTTGTGCCACCTTACGAGTTCTATGCGCGTCTGCTTGGAGCTGATGGAGGGCGACAAGCTTTCCGGGCCCGGCTCGGCGTTGAAGTGGATGATGTCCTTGACGAATTCCTGGCACTGACAATTGCCTATGAGCAGGCAGGAACACCGGGTCTTGAAGGTTTTCTCGCCTGGATGGCAGCGGCGCCGACCGAAATCAAACGCGAACTGACCAACACCAAAGGCATGGTACGGATCATGACCGTACATGGGTCCAAAGGCCTGGAAGCCAGGATCGTTGTGCTGGTTGATCCAGGGGCGGCCCCGGTGAGTGCCATTCACGATCCGTCTTTCCTGCCGCGTCAACGTTTGCAGAACGACCTGCTTCCACCGGCACTTGTCTGGCTGCCGCCCAAGACAGACCGGACGGCATGGCATGACGATGCGGTGGAACAGCTGCGCGATGGGCAGGAAGAGGAATACCGGCGTCTGCTCTATGTCGCGCTTACACGGGCGGAGGATCGCTTGATCGTTTGCGGTTGGGAACCGAAGCGCGGCGCCCATGAGAACTGCTGGTATTCCATGGTCGAACGGGCGCTGAAGCCGGAGGCGCGCGAGTTGACCGATTCAGCCAGCGAGGTGGTCGGGTGGCGCTGGCAGCAAAGTTCCGATGAACCGACGTCCGGGAAAGGCGATACGGCGCCTTCCGACCAGCGGGAACTGACCGCGGAAGAAACGCTGCCTTCCTGGCTGAATGAACCTGTGAAGCCATTGCCAAAGAAAAAACGCCTGCAGCCTTCCAGAGCCTTTGAGGAAATGGAAGGAAAGGACGGCGTAACGCCGATGCCGGCTGTTGTGCGGCTGCAATCGCGTAATCAACCGGCTTCCTGGCCCCTGGAAAAGGGACGGATCGTGCACCGTTTGCTCGAGCTCCTGCCGCAAATCGAAGAAGTAGACCGTGCCTCAGCGGCCCGAAATTATCTGTCTCAAACTCTGCAGCCGGAATTTGAGCGCTACGGCGATGGACTGCTGCAGGAGGTTCAGAACATACTCGACAGGCAGGACTTTGCGTCGCTCTTTACCCATGCAGCGCGGGTTGAAGTTCCCTTGGTTGGAACGATTCGTTCGAGCAACGGCACACAAGTGGAGGTCTCGGGTCAGATCGACCGGCTTCTGGTTGAGGATAACCGGGTTGTGATTGTGGATTATAAGACCAATTTCAATCCGCCGAATTCGGCTTCGGATGTGCCGCTCGAATATCGCGCACAGCTTTGTGTTTACAGGGAAATGCTGAAGCAGATTTATCCGGACAGGGAAATTGCCGCCTGTCTCCTCTGGACGGCGGCACCATCCCTGATGGAAATTCCGTCCGAGATCCTGGATCAAACCTTCATCAGCCTGCGTCCCGACGGCACGGCAGCTTGACGACGGGCCTGCCGCTTCCTACGTTCGGGCCAACTGATGCGTTTACATAGGGTAGGCGCGACACAAAGAACCACGAGATCTTGTTATGGCAACCACTCAAGTTACCGATGCTTCCTTCGAATCCGAAGTTCTGAAATCCGATGCCCCGGTCGTTGTCGATTTTTGGGCCGAATGGTGCGGTCCTTGTAAGATGATTGCTCCGGCACTGGAGGAAATCTCGGAAGAAATGGGAAGCCAGGTGAAAATCACCAAGCTGAACATCGATGAGAACCAGGACATGGCCATGAAATATGGCGTTCGCTCCATTCCGATGCTGATCCTGTTCAAGGATGGTGAACCGATGGCAACCCAGGTTGGCGCCGCGCCGAAAGGCAAGTTGTCCGACTGGATCAAGAGCGCCCTTTAATCGCTGTTTGCCTGCGGCCAGCCGGCTGTGGATCCCATATGAGCGCATCCGGCGGATAAGCAAGTGCTTGTCCGCCGATCCTCTTTGAAAATCCGTGCAACCGGTCGTATAAGCAGGCACAGACAGTTGAGCCGAACGGAACATTCATGAGTGACGAAAACAAAACCCCGGAAGAACAGCCGGCAAGTGTGACCCCGGATAACGAAACCGCTACAGCGCAACCCGATGCTGCTGAAGACGCGGGTATGGATCCGGTCGAAGTGCTGCAAGTTGAAAATGCGGATCTGAAAGACCGTGCTCTTCGAACAATGGCCGAAATGGAAAACCTGCGCCGGCGCACCGAAAAGGAAATCAAGGACGCACGTCAATATGCCGTGTCTGGCTTCGCGCGCGATATGCTGACGGTTTCCGACAATCTGCGCCGTGCGCTGGATGCCTTGCCGGAAGAGGACCGCAAAAACGCCGATGCCGGCATTGCGTCCCTGATTGAAGGTGTTGAGATGATCGAACGGGATCTGCTCAACCAGCTTGAAAAGAACGGCGTGAAGAAACTGGAACCGGAAGGCCAGAAATTCGACCCGAATTTCCATC
>NZ_JAILWL010000102.1 GCF_025698965.1 Roseibium sp. | reverse complement strand
CTTCACTGATAATGTCGCCCACTCGCATTCGCGGGTTCAAACTGGAAAATGGATCTTGAAAAACCATCTGGAACTTCAGGCGAACAAGATCACGTTCCTTCTTCGAAAGTGAACCAAGTTCCTGGCCCCGATACTTTAACTGACCACCAGTAGGCGGAATGGTCCCTATGACCATCCGGCCGAGAGTTGACTTGCCGCAACCGGATTCGCCCGCCAGACCGACAACTTCACCTGGATGGATCTGCAGGCTTACGCGATCCACAGCACGCAGCCTTTCCGGTTTGGGAGCAAGCTTCAGGCGCGCTGCTGCTTTGGCAAGTGTGCCCTGGTTTTTCTCGAAGTTTCTTGAAACGTCGACTACTTCGACCAACGGAGCAATGCTCATGTCTAGGCCACCTTGGATTGGCGAGTTATCGGGTGAAAACAGCGTGTTACGTGCCCTGGTTCAGGTTCGCTGACAGGTGGGGCAGAGGTACACATTTCGTCAGCTTTGCGGCATCTTGGATGAAATGGGCAACCGGACGGGCGCTTGTCGATGCTCGGCGTCACACCCGGAATTTGGTGAAGACGCCGACCGCGTAGGTTGCGGCTTGGAACACTCCCGATGAGACCGTGGGTGTAGGGATGGAGTGTCTTGTCCAAAACAGCATCGGTCGAACCTGTTTCCACGACCTTGCCGGAATACATTACGGCAATCTCATCCGCCAATCCGGCGACGACCGAAAGATCGTGCGAGATCCAGATGAGAGCTGTATTTCTTTCCCTCGTAAGCTTCTGAATTTCTGAGAGAATTTGCGCCTGAATTGTCACATCAAGAGCTGTTGTCGGCTCATCTGCAACGATCAGATCTGGTTTGTGAAGCAGTGCGATGGCTATGACAACACGTTGACGCATTCCGCCGGAGAACTGATGCGGATAGGCAGCAAGTCTTTCTTCCGGAGATCCGATTCCGACCGCTCCGAGAGCGTCGCGTGCTCGTCGTACGGCTTCCACCTTGCTGGTTTTTTCGTGAGCAAGAACCGCCTCAACCATCTGCGTTCCAACCCGTAGCACTGGATTGAGCGTCATCATCGGATCTTGAAAAATCATGGAAATTCGATTGCCTCGAATCTTGCGCATTGATTTGTCATCAGCGCCGACAAGATCGTGTCCATCGAACAGGACTTGTCCCGAGGTAATCTTGCCGGGTGTTTCAAGGAGTTTGAGAATAGACATTCCTGTCACGGATTTTCCGGAACCGGACTCACCCACCAATCCTAAGATTTTACCTCTGTTCACCCGAAGCGATACGCCGTCCAGAGCGCGCAAGGCACCAAAGTCGACACAGAGATTCTTGATTTCTAAAGTTGCGGTCATCGCTTGTTCTTCGGATTTAGAATGTCGCGCAGGTGATCGCCGACGAGGTTGATCGATACGATGGTTATCAGCAGCGCAAGGCCAGGGAGGAAACTGATCCAGTAGTCGCCCGAGAGCATGTACCGGTAGCCGTTCGCGACGAGCAGCCCCAAGGAGGGCTCGGTGATCGGGACACCCAATCCCAGGAAGGAAAGCGTTGCTTCAAACGCGATTGCATGGGCAATCTGGATCGTTGCGATGACAATCAAGGCGGGAATGCAGTTGGGTAACAGATGCCGAAGCACGATCCGCCATTTGGGCAGGGCCAAAGTTTCCGCCGCTTCAATATATTCACGCCGTCGTTCGGCTAAAGCACTGGCTCTGGCCGTTCGTGCGTAGATTGCCCATTCAACAATGATGAGTGCCAGGATGACGTTGACTATGCCTTTGCCCATGACGGCCAGGATCATCAGTCCGGTCAGGATTGTCGGAAACGAGAGCTGGAGGTCCACAAACCTCATGACCAGGGTTTCGACAATCCCTCCGAAATAGGCTGCGAGCAGTCCCAGTATCGATCCGATGATAGCTGCAACAAACGCCGACCCCACGCCCACCAGAAGTGACGTTTGAAGCCCGAACAGGATGCCTGACAGCATATCCCTGCCTTGGCCATCGGTACCGAGCAGATAGTAGTTTCCGTCGACACCGACGCTCCCCGGAGGCAAACGCCCATCCAGTATGTTCAGTTGCGACAGATCGTATGGATCCTGCGGTGCGATGACTGGGGCCAGGACCACTGCAACGATTATCGATGTTATGACGATCAGCCCGACCACCGCGGTTTTCGATCGGATGAAATCCAGAAAAAAGAGACGAAGCAGGGAGGGTTCGCGTTCATCGATTGGAACGCTCAGCCGTTTGGAAGGAACTGGTCGCGTCACCGAAGATTGAGTGGTCATCCGCGATCTCCCAGTCTTACCCGAGGATCGAGCAATGTGTAGCTCAGATCGACCAGCAGATTGATCACAACAAAGATGGTCACAATCATCATCAGATAGGCGACGATGACGGGACGATCCAAGACATTGATCGAGTCAATAATGAGCTTACCAGTTCCCGGCCAGGCAAATACCGTTTCGGTCACGACAGCGTATGCAATTGTTCCGCCGAACCCGAGTCCAACAACAGTCACAACCGGGATCATGATGTTTTTCAAAACATGCACACCTACGATGCGAACGGGCGAAAGGCCTTTGGCGCGTGCAAACTTGATGTATTCGGTATGCAGCGTTTCACTTGTCCCTGCCCGGGTCAGCCGCAGCACCATTGATATTTTATAGAGTGACAAGTTGAGTGCCGGGAGGAACATGTGTTTCAGGCCGTCCCAGGTCAGGAATGACCAGCGCATCCCCAACACTTCGACAGTTTCTCCCTGGCCAATGCTCGGAAGCCATCCCAGCATTACGGAAAACAGCATTATCAGCATCAATCCGACCCAGAAGGACGGGAGCGAGAAACCTAGAATGCTTACAGTCATTATCACGCGCGACACGGCGATTTCCGGATAGAGACCCGCGATCAATCCGAGTGGAATTCCGATGAGGACAGACAGAATGAGAGCGGCGACGGCAAGCTCAAGCGTTGCCGGCAATCTTTGCATGATGACGTCAAGCGCCGGCTGATTGAACACATAGCTATTTCCAATGTCACCGTTCAGGGCGTTCTTGAGAAAGATCAGATATTGTTCCCACAAGGGTTTGTCGAACCCCAGTGCACTGATCGCTTGCTGCCGGACTTCTTGATCCGCATCTGGCGAGATCATGATGTCGACCGGATTTCCAATGACATTGACACCGATAAAAACCAGCGCCGTCATGGCGAGCAAAACCAAAGCAGCCTGAAGCAATCGCCTCAGCAACCAAATAAGCATATTTCCTCACTCCAAGCACCGTTCGTGGCGCCTATTCGTCACAGCGGACCCCGGGGGGATCCGCTGTGCCTGTATTAAGACGCAGACCTATTTGGCGTGCACATGCTGGGCACTGGTTTCGACTTTTTTGTTTGCGTCGAAAGTAAATCCGTCACGTGTTGCCCAAGTTGCGTTCAGGAAGTAGACAGGCAAAATTGCCATGTCTTCACCAATGAGGATTTCGGTTGCTTGCCTGAGCAAGTCATAGCGTTTTTCTGTGTCGAACTCCTGCAACGCAAGTTGAACAAGGTTGTCGAACTCCCGGTTCGAATACCGCCCGCGGTTCCACGCGCCCACACCAGCATCGATATCGTAGGTCATGTAACCGTTACGCAAGTTCAGTGAAGTGTCGGGCCGTTTATCGCTTCGACCCCACATAAATGCCGAATACTCACCTTTCGTGGCCTCAGCGGAATAGACACTGTAGGGACGGCAATCGACGGCATTTATCCTGATACCACCTCGCGCAATCATCTGAGCCATCGCCTGAATGGCATCTGCCGTATTGACATCCCGATCTGTCGCACAATGCAGTGTCAAACCAAAGCCGTCGGGGTATCCCGCCTCAGCCAGCAGGACCTTGGCAGCGTCGGGGTCATATTGGTCCGGGACCAGGCTCTTTGAGTAACCACCCTGACCTTCGACTGCGACTTGCCCCGCCGGTGTCGCCAGCCTTGCAAAGACATGGTCGGTAATCGCTTCGCGGTCAATCAGCTTCGACAAAGCCTTTCGGACACGCACATCCTTGAGCGGATTGATATCGAGCGGCCGCCCCTCGTGATCCGTTACGAAGGGACTGTTGTCATTTACAAGATCCAGATACAGGAACAGCAGGCGCACCGATGGGGATGAATGGATTTCCACTCCCGACTGGCCGCGCAGAAAATCTACATCTTCAGAGGGGACCGCATCAATGACGTCGACTTGCTTTGATAAAAGCGCCGCGACGCGCGCTGATGAATCCGCTATGAATTTTACTGTGACGTTCTCGAACTCAGGCTGACCGCCCCACCATTCCGGGTTGGCTTCAAGTTCAGCTGCCTCCCCGGGGATCCAGGACACCAGTCGGTAAGGACCGGTTCCGACTGCAGCTTTGCCTGAATTGAAATCCGCCGTGTCAACGTCTCCGAATTCCGACGACGTAATGAACACTTCGCCAATTTGGTTCATGAGCAGCGGCGTCGGAACCTTCGTCTTGATCCGGACAGTCAAATCATCAACGACCTCAACCTCGTCAACGGCAGCCACCTGGGGCGTAACTGGCGATGGACTGTTCGGCATCGACCCGGCTCGCTTCAGCGAGTATTCGATATCTTTGGCCGTAAATTTTGCTCCGTTGTGAAATCTGACATTTGGGCGGAGCTTGATTTCCCAAGTCAATTCGTCGATCGGCTCCCACGATGTCGCCAACGCTGGATAGAGCTGCAGATCTTCACCAAAGAAGACCAGCCCGTCGTACAGGTCCGTGGCCATGGCATTGCCGGTCGGCTGAACTGTGAAATGCGGGTCGAGCACTGTTTGCGGTGTGGACCGCCCCATAACCAAGTCCTTGGCTAAGGCCGGCGCGCCCCCCAAAGCGCCCAACACAACGCCGGCCGCCAGCACCCGCTTCAAGTATGCATTCATCATTGTACCTCCCTCTGGATGGTTCGTGCCCGGCCTTTCCTCACATTAACGTCTTTGAATTTCGGTGAGGATCCGAGCCCATTTTCCCTTCGCGCAATGACGCTGCAAAGTTGAAACAATCGAGCCCGGATCCTCCTCGGGAGGAAGCCGAGTACTGGCGTTATACGCGCCTAATTTAAAATTAGCAAATATTTGCGCAAACTTTTTATCATAAATTTGAACACACTTGGAATGTGCCTGTTTTCTGGATCAAAAAGAGAGGCCGACAGAAGGTGAGCTGACGCATGGTTAGTCTTCGGGACAACAACAAGCCCAACACGCAGCAAATATTGATATCTAGAAAAGTAAACCCTGCCCTCAATAGTGGCTAGATGTGCTTTCCAATGAGGTTGTTCACGGATTGAGATTCAGGCGACTGGTCGGTGTCTTGAAGTTAGGCCCTGTTGACAAGGTGGTTTCCCAAATCAGATGAGCTGTGATTCAAGACTGTCTTTTAGGAGGCATTCTTGGCACGTGGCGATTTGGCAGACTCAGAATAGGAGCTGATTGAAGCATTACTTCCTTCGGAGCGAGGCCGAAAATCCACACCCGAACAGACGGTCAAGGATGCCCTCTCGATTTTGTCCTGATAGGCGGTGAAGCATCTGACTACAGTGCCGTTTCCGCCCTTATGGAGCTACCTTGCCACAAGCCACGACTGCTCCTGGCCGACAAGGGATACGACGGCGATGTCGTGTGTCAAAGCTTGCTGCTCATTGGCATCAGCCCGGTCATTCCGCCGAAGTCGAACCATAGGGACCCGATACCTTGCAACTTCCGAGCCTACAAGGACAGGAACCGAATCGAGCGCATGTTCAATAAGGTCAAACAGTTCCGAAAGATTGCCACTCGGTACGACAAATCTAAAAGATCCTTTGCCGCGTTCCTCAATCTCGCAGTCGCGCGCATCTGGTTACGCAACTTTGTCAACAGGGCCTAGCTATGCCGCAGAAAAATCCTCGAATATTACGGACGACATCGAGGAAGTGAGCGCAGCAGCCAATCATACAGGGACGCTCGCGCAACGAGTAATGGTTTCAGGTGAAAGTCGCAATGCCCGATCAAAACGTTTGAGGCTTGAGATCCAGGAGTTTCTTGATGAATTTCAATCCGCATAGGACGTAAAGAGAACAATGTCTTTTGCATTCTTGCAGATTGTCAATACATGCAGTCATCTGAGACCAGTAATCTAGGATCTTTATTTTGGGCATATTCAGTCGACTGAGATCCGTCGGTCCAAACCATTTCGGATCCGCCGTTCACAGTGCTCGACAAACGCCCGAACGGACGCTCTTGTGGCGTTCTGCCGTGTACTGGAAACCATCAATGTTGACTTTCGTGTTTCCTCAAGCAGGGGCAAACACACAACTTTTGCGCCGCTGTAGGTCATTCGCTCGGGGGGGCGTGTCTGGAGAAGTGCTACACCCAGACCCGCACCAACGAGACTTCGCACCATTTCATAGTTTTCGGTACGGTATGCAAAGTTCGGCTTGATCCCCGCCGTGACGAAAATCGACGTATAGTATTCACGGGAACTCGGCAGATCCAATAGGATAAGTGGTTCTGAGGAGATATCGTGCAACGAGACCTGGCTATTTTTAGACAGCGGATGACCTTCCGCTAGAACCACATGCGGAGGGACGACGGCAAGAGCCGAAGAAGAAAGTCCCGCACTCATGTCGGCTTCGTCATATGAAATGCCTACATCCGCCTCTCCCCTGTGTATGAGATCGAAAACGTGGCGAGGATTGCCTTCCAGGATAGTGACGTTGATCAAAGGAAAGTCTTTTACAAAAGAACGCAGAATTGGCGTCAGGACAATTGGCGCGATTGGTGTAAAGCAGGCTACATACAGCTGTCCCGAGACCTGTGCTTTTGCGTCTCCTTGTTCCGCTCCAAGACTATCAACCTGATCAAGAATAGCTCTGACTTTTACGAGGACATCGCGTCCAGCCGCGGTCAATCGAGCTCCCTTTGAAGGTCGCCTTTCAAACAATTGCAGGCCAAGCTCCGTTTCCATGGTGTCAATGCTGGTGCTCATGACAGATTGAGAAACGCGAACGGCTTCTGCGGCTCGTGAAAGATTTTGGTGCCGCGCAGCGGCTGCAAAATATCTCATCGTGCGCAATGTGACATTCATCTGAAATTCCAAACAAGTTTTTTTGAATTATATATTTTTCATAATAATGCACAACGGATATCTTTCTCAGATCAAGAGAACGGTACCGCTGATCCGATAAGGCAGAGGGGGCAAGGACGACGGAGGCGTCTCCCCCAATCAGACAATGCTTGCCAAATGGACAGGACGGACCGAACCAGAGAGGGAGCGATCAGATGAGGTGTTTGAAGAAAAGCCTACTGCTGAGTGCAGTTTGTATAATTCTTTCAGGCGGAGTTGCAGGTCACGCGCAAGCGGAAAATACACTGCGCTTTTCAAACAAGGGTGATGCTCCGACATTTGATCCGCATGCCCTGAACACGCAAGATACACTTATGGCAACCATTCAGGTCTATGACGGCCTGGTGATGCGAAACCCCGAAATGGAGATCGTTCCAGGGCTTGCCGTTTCCTGGACGAATATCGATCCAAATACGTGGGAGTTCAGATTAAGGGAAAACGTCAGGTTTCACGACGGAAGTGATTTCGACGCTGATGATGTCATCTTTTCGATTAACCGCGCCTTGTCTGAGACCTCCCAGATGCAAGGATACCTGAACTCCATTGAAACCGTGAAGAAGGTAGACGATCATACCGTCAGGCTGATTACGAAGGGTCCAAATCCAATCCTTTTGGACCAGCTTGTAAACGTCTTTATGATGGACAAGGAATGGTCAGAAGAACACGGCGTTGAACGCCCGCAAAATTTCAAAGACCAGGAAGAAACTTTCGCAGTCAGGAACGCAAATGGTACGGGTGCGTTCAAGCTAGAGTCACGCGAACCAGATATTGAAACTGTATATGTCCGCAATCCCGATTGGTGGGGATCGGAGACTTATGACCACAACATTGATCGAGTTGTTTGGCGCCCAATTTCGAACTTGGCCACGCGTGTTGCCGCCTTGCTTTCTAACGAGGTCGACTTGGTTATTGACCCGCCGCTGCAGGACCTGGCGCGAATTGACAACTATCCGGAACTCAATGTTCTCTCGACGAGCCAAATTCGGACGATTTTTCTGGGCCTGGATGTCGGTAGAGACGAATTGCGGAATTCGAGTGTCACAGGTGAAAATCCCTTCCAGGACGTGCGGGTACGCGAGGCAATTTATCGCGCAATCAACATCATTGCGATCCGCGAGAAGATTATGCGCGGACTTTCAATGCCGGCTGGTATGCTCATTGAGCCTCCGATCAACGGATACAATGCTGATTGGGACAACAACCGGCTTGAGTATGATCCGGAAAGAGCCGCGGAACTTCTTCAAGAGGCAGGCTACCCGGACGGGTTTACAGTGCGGCTCGATTGTCCGAATGACCGGTACATCAACGATGAGGCAATTTGCCAGGCCGTCGTCGGAATGCTTGGCAGGATAGGCATTCAGGTAAATCTGAATTCGCAACCAAAATCAAAGCACTTCCCGCTCATCACTGGACGCGATACCGATTTTTATATGCTTGGGTGGGGAATCCCTACCATGGATTCAGGCTTCATCTTTGATTATCTGTTCCATTCGGACGGTTCCTGGAATGCATCTGGGTACGGCACGCCTCAATTGAACGCCAAGATCGAAAAAATTCGATCTGTTATCGACAAAGAAGAGCGCGACCTCCTGATTGCAGAAATCTGGGAACAGATTGTCGCTGAAATGCCGTACATACCCCTGCACCACCAGATGGTGACCTGGGCCGCAAGCAGCGATCTGAATATCCCCGTTGAACCGAACAACATGCCCCGGTTCTATTGGGCAAACTTCAACTAACGCGACTTGACGCAAACTGGCATTCGATTGAGCGAGGTGCCCGAAGTCCCGTGACGGACGACGCGGAACCTCGTTCTACCGGCCAGCTACGTTGTTCCTAAATAAATCTATAGAGAGTAGTCATGGCGAACTTCATTGTGACGCGCATACTGCAATCTGCTGCGGTTATGTTCTTTGTCGCACTGATCTGTTTCTGTCTGTTTCGATATGTCGGTGACCCGATCGTGAATATGGTCGGACAGGAAACCACAATCGAAGACATGGAAGCTCTGCGTCAATCGTTGGGGCTGGACAAGCCGGTGCTTGTTCAATTCGCTCACTTCATAGCAGGCGCGCTTCAGGGCGAATTTGGAATCTCTTACCGGTTGCAGCGACCGGTCAGTGAATTGATCGCCGAAAGACTCCCTGCCACTCTGGAGCTGGTATTCGTCTCTGCGATTATCGCATTGACCCTGGGAATATCGGGCGGGCTTTTGACCGGCATCAAGCGCAATGCATGGTACAGCCGGCTTGTGTTGGCCTTGTCTCTTGTCGGTGTTTCTCTCCCGACATTCGTAGTCGGCATCCTGTTGATTTACCTCTTCGCAGTGACGCTGAACTGGTTGCCGTCTTTTGGACGAGGTCAAGTCGTTGACATTGGCTGGTGGTCGACTGGACTTCTCACCGTCAGCGGCTGGAAGGCAATCATTCTACCTGCTGTTACGCTTGCCCTGTATCAGACCACCTTGATCCTTCGCATCGTCCGCGCTGAAATGCTCGAGGTTCGGCGGACCGACTTCATCAAGTTCGCCTGGGCACGCGGTCTTGCGCCACGTTCTGTGTATTTTAACCACGCACTGCGCAACACCTTGATCCCCGTCATAACTGTAACAGGATTGCAGATCGGTTCGCTGATCGCGTTTTCGATCATCACAGAGACGGTATTTCAGTGGCCGGGTATGGGCAGCCTGTTCATTCACGCGGTTCAGTTTGCCGATGTTCCGGTAATGGCTGCCTATCTTGTCCTTGTTGCCCTCTTTTTCGTCCTCATCAATCTGATTGTTGATCTGCTTTATTTCGCGGTGGATCCACGCTTGCGCATGTCCGCGGGGCACTAAACAATGCTAATGAAACCAGAAACCGAAGTTGGCTCGCACAGACATCTGCTAACCTCTGTTAGGCGTGTTCTCGACAGTGACGTAGCCCATAGCTTCTTTGCTTCACCTGCAACGGTCCTTGCGGCGCTCGTAACGCTGTTGTTCGTCTTCATGGCAGTCTTTGCACCTGTCCTGACGTCATACACCCCTTTCAATCCTTCAACTCTCGATCTTATGGACAGTTTCATACCGCCTGTCTGGGACGCGAATGGGGATCCGTCTCATTTACTCGGTACCGACGATCAGGGACGAGATGTACTCGCTGCAATTATGTACGGCACTCGTATCTCGCTCATTGTGGGCCTGTGTTCGGTGCTGCTAAGCCTGCTCATTGGAGTTCCCCTGGGAATAGTCAGCGGATACTTCGGAGGCTGGATAGACAGCGTTGTCATGCGAATAGCAGATATACAGCTCACCATTCCTCCTATCTTGATAGCCTTGATGATTGACGGGGTGACGCGCACAGTACTTGCGGGAAACCTCCACGAGACCGCAGCCATTCCCGTGCTCATTCTTTCCATAGGGATTGCAAGCTGGCCGCAATATGCGCGCGTAGTCCGCAGCGGCACCCTCGTTGAAAGGAACAAGGACTACATCGCTGCGGCACATATGGCGCAAAGTCCTCCTTACCGCATCATGATCGGGCACATTCTTCCTAATGTAATTGGGCCGACGCTGGTCATAGCGACAATTGGCGTGGCGGTTGCGATCATCATTGAGGCAACGCTCTCCTTTCTAGGTGTCGGTGTTCCTCCGACAAGTCCTTCGCTGGGCACGCTCATCCGGATCGGCAACGATTATGTGTTCTCTGGTGAATGGTGGATCAGCTTATTCCCCTGCTTGGCCTTGGTCATGCTCGTACTGGCGGTCAATCTGATCGGTGACTGGCTACGAGACACTTTCAACCCGAAACTAAGGTGAGACATGACCGTTTTGTCTATTGAACGTCTTCGCATTGAGTTTCCGCTTCGCCGACAAGTGCTTGTTGCAGTTGACGACATTTCACTGGAAATCAATGCAGGCGAGATACTTGGAATCGTTGGCGAGTCCGGAGCAGGCAAGTCGCTCACAGGTGCGTCGCTGATAGGCCTCTTGGAGCCACCGGGCCAAGTGAGTTCAGGTCAAATTCGCCTGAACGGTAGAGACATCACAAATCTGACACAGCGTGAATTGCGAAAGATCAGAGGTAAACAGATCGGTGCAATCTTTCAAGACCCGCTCACCAGTCTGAATCCGCTTCTGACAATTGGCCGCCAACTCACAGAGACGCTGAATGCTCACTTGAAACTGCAGCAATCAGAAGCCAAAGAGCGCGCAATTGATATGCTACGTGAAGTCGGAATCCCTGCGCCAGAACAACGTATGTCATCCTATCCGCATGAGTTGTCGGGCGGAATGAGACAGCGCGTCGTGATAGCCTTGGCGTTGTGTTGCAATCCCGAACTCATTGTTGCAGATGAGCCGACGACAGCCCTTGATGTATCTGTCCAGGCCCAAATTATCTTGTTGCTCAAGAAACTGTGCCTCAAGCAAGGAACGGCGGTCATGCTGGTCACACATGATTTAGGGGTGATTGCTGAAGCGGCCGATCGGGTTGCGGTCATGTACTCAGGCCGGTTGGTGGAGATTGGACCAGTCGGCGACATAGTTGAGAACCCGATACATCCCTATACGAAGGGATTGATGGGCTCAATTCCGGTCATAGGTGCCCATAAACACCGCCTTGCGGGTATTGAAGGGGCGATGCCTCGGCTCGATGATCGGCCGCACGGTTGTGCGTTTCATCCCCGATGCTCTCATGCAACAGAGCTATGTCGAAGTCAGCAACCCAAGTTGACTGCGATTGAAAGCTCTGAACGCAAGTCTGCCTGTCATTACAATGATGAAGGTAAGTTCAGATGACCCCTGGCCTTAAAAACAGCAGCATCCTTGAGTTGAATAACCTGGAGGTGCATTTCGATGTTTCCGATCCCATAGTGACGCGTATCTTAAGTCGAAGCCCACGCAAATACGTGAAGGCAGTAAACGACATCGACTTTTCTGTCGCTCGTGGCGCAACCTTCAGCCTGGTTGGTGAATCCGGATGCGGAAAATCAACTCTTGCACGATGTGTGGCTGGACTGATCTCCCCCACAAAGGGAGATATCTCTTTCAATGGAAGCAGCATAACTGGCAAGAAAGCGCGTGACCGGAATTCGATTCTGCGCCGCATGCAGATGATCTTTCAGGATCCCTATTCCAGTCTGGATCCCCGCTGGCGGGTTGGCGACATCATTGCCGAACCGGTCCGGTCAATGAAAGTGTATGATTCCAGGCAGGAAATTATCGATCGAGTCGATGAACTATTGGTCCAAGTTGGTCTCAATCCACGCGACAAGAACAAGTATCCTCATGAGTTTTCTGGAGGTCAAAGGCAACGAATTTCCATTGCGAGATCATTGTCTGTAGCTCCGGAGTTTCTAATCTGCGACGAACCTACATCAGCGCTTGATGTGTCTGTTCAGGCGCAAATCCTCAATCTTATGTCTGAATTGCAGGAAGCATTGGATCTAACGTTGCTGTTCATCAGCCACGATCTCGCAGTCATAGACCATGTATCTGACCGGATCGGTGTGATGTATTTGGGCCGCCTTTGCGAAATTGCCTCAAAACGCGAGCTCTTCGAGACACCTCGCCACCCGTATACACGCATGCTCATTGAGACAATTCCGGACGTTCGCGGTCGAAAACGCGATCGAAAGCCGATTGAAGGTGAAGTTCCAAATCCTTTAGATCCCCCGCCTGGTTGCGTGTTTCATCAACGCTGCCCCCTCGCCAACGAAAGATGCAAGCGTGAAGTACCAGTGTTGATCACCAAAGACGGTAGCCAGATCGCATGCCACGCGGCCGAAGAGGGGAGAGGTTAATGCGTATTGGTATCGCTGGATTTCAACATGAAACAAACTCGTTTTCGCCGTTAAAGGCAGACCTGGATGCGTTCGTCCGCGAAAAAGATTGGCCGGGGCTGTCAGAAGGTGAGGATGTTATTCTAAAAACCAGTGGCTACAACTTGCCAGTCACAGGTGCTCTTGAAAAATTTCTTGCTGACGGCGTGACACCTGTCCCTCTGTGTTGGGCATTTGCAGTGCCTTCTGGCCCTGTGACCCAAGAGGCCTACGAGACGATTGCAGACAAGATCGTCAAGGGAGTTGCCGAAGCAGGTAATTTGGACGGACTGTTTCTCGACCTTCACGGAGCGATGATGTCCGAAGGCATTTGGGACGGAGAAGGCGAATTGTTACGTCGCATTCGCACGGTTACCGGGCATGACCTGCCAATTGCCATCAGTCTGGATCTTCATGCCAACATCACTCAACAGATGTTCGATTATGCCGATTATATTGATGTTTTCCGAACATACCCGCACGTGGATCTGGCCGAAACCGGTGCACGAACCGCAGGCTCGTTGGTCGACATGGTTTTTGAGGCAAAGCGTCCGGCCAAGGCTTTCAGAAAAGCAGACTTCGTTGTCGGACTGAACGCAGGTTCGACAGATTTCGAACCTGCAAAAACATTGTATGGAGAGGCATTGACCACAGTGCTTTCCGACGAAGGTGTTCAAGGTGCTTCTTTGGCACTGGGATTTCACCTGTCGGACAATGATACAAACCAACCTTCAGCAATGGTCTATGCACGCACGCAGGAGCAAGCAGACTTACATGCGGATTTTCTGGTCGATCAAATTCACAAGTCCCGGAAAGAGTTCTCGATAAATTGTCAGACTGCCAAACATTGTATTGCTGCTGCAAAAGCTGATGTGAAATGGGGCCGCACTCCCGTTGTCATTGCAGATACACAGGACAATCCTGGAGCCGGCGGAACCGGAGACACGACCGGGCTATTGCGTGATCTTATCGGCGCAAAGGTCGAGAGCGCAGTTTTGGGTGTGATCGGATGTAAGCAGACTGTTCAGCAGGCAATGCAAATTGGCGTTGGTCGCACGGGCAAGATCCAGATAGGTGGCCGGCGTTTCGTTGGCGACGAACCTTTCGCCGGCAATGTGGAAGTTTTGGCAGTCAATGACGGGTGTTTTACTGCCACTGGACCAATGTGGGGCGGTGCTCGCATGGACCTTGGACATATGGTTCTTGTCAAGATCGAAGGTGTTCGAGTGCTTATCTCTGAAAAGTCTGTTCAGACGGGAGATCGTTCTATTTTCCGCCACATGGGTATCATGCCTGAGGAAGAGCAGATTGTTTGTGTGAAAAGCTCGGTTCACTTCAGGGCGGATTTTGAACCTATGGCAGCTTCGATTTATTGCGCGCTTGCACCTGGTGCTGCCGTTGCCGACCCAGTTGACGTTGAGTATTCGTCACCGACCGTTCCAACTGGACATCCAGAATAGTACCCAAACTCTCATCCTTGATACATCTTCCCGAACGAGACTTGCGCGAAGTGTGATACATCTGAGACTTCCTACTGAGGCTTTTTCAGATGAAGGAAAACTTCGAACAGTCCAACGAGTTTTCAGTTCCCCCCAAAAACGCAAAGCTCACAGAAGCTGAGGTAAAAACAAATGCAAATTCAGTTTCGGCAGAAAGAGGAGACAATCCATTCGGATCAATTGACTGACTAGCCTCAACAATCTGGATATCAATCGCCCTTTGCAAAGATTGCTTTAATCTCATTCGAGCTAACCAGATAGCGCCAACTCACCTCCGCCCCCCAACCTTCGGAGTTTATTTTGCGCGAGGCGATACCAGGTCGCCAAGTAAATTTGCCCCTCAAACACCAATGGTGCTCCAACACAACAACTACGTTGTGGCACGTAACACTATTGAGATATTTCTCCTTTGTGCTGCGTTGTTTTCCTCCACGGATTGTCAGCAAACCCCGAATTGAAAATTCAATTATCGCTCATTTCCGACTAAAACTGGTGATTTGCGGGAAAACTCTACCAAGAAGAAAATGCGTTTCATTAAAGCGGGGGTAACGTCGGTAGCGGGCCTCCGCTACCAATTTCAGCTAAACTAATCCACTCAAGTCAAAGACTAGAAAAGTCGGGTGATCTGTGCGGCAAGCAGTATGGCCGTCTTTTTCGAACGAACTCAATTGGATCAATCCTTCAACAATGATCTGATTACCGGCCTTGCTGGCCTTGGCGCTTCTCAAGCGTTTCCGCATCGAGTCAGAAAAAACGGTGACGCTGTTACAAACAGTTCCGGTGGACCAGTTACCATCTTCGTCCTTTGCTTTACGATTGGCGACCCTCTCCCCGTAGATTGATCCAGTTTTGAGTTAGTGATTTTCTTTTTTCGAAGGAGACACTGATGAAGCGCAGATTTTCAGAAGAACAGATTATCGGCATTTTGAAGGAGC
>NZ_JAILWL010000101.1 GCF_025698965.1 Roseibium sp. | reverse complement strand
CACATATTTATGCGTCTATGGCACCTTCACTCGTTGGCCTTGTCCGCAAGGAAAAGATATCCGCCGCAGAATAAACGGCCGGAAAATCCGACCGTTCAATTCGAATGAATGTTGCGTCTTGGTGCGGATCAGGGCTGTCGGCGCACGAAGCAATCGCCGCCTGCCCCTTGCAGGCTTTCACACAATCTGATCGCTTCGTCGCGAGATCCGGTTGGAATTCGAGCACGATAGAATACACCACGATCCCCAAGATCAGCGGGAACAATAACCGCATTCTGGCTGCCGAGAATCGCCGGATAGCGGCGCTGAAGACCAGCATATGCACTGCTGGCTGCTGTTGCCGAGCGCTGTGACGTCACCTGAACGATATAGGTGCCGGAAGGAATACTACCCGTTGCAGCTGGATTGCCGGAAGCCGCGGCAGGTGCAGGTGTGCTTGCGGTCTGCGACAAATTCAACGGACCATCGTTTTGAGCGGTCGGTGCCGGTGTCGTCACGGCAGCAGGAGCACTGGCAACCTGAACAGGTGCGGCTGGCTTCTTGCGTGGCAAGACGGATGGGACCGCAACTGCAGGCTCTGCAATGGCAGGGGTTTCCGGTTGCGCAGCTTCAGGTTCCGCGACGATTGCCGGAGTTTCCGAAACCGCCGGAGTTTCAGGCTGTGCCGGTGTCTCTGGTGTTGCAACGGAAGGTTCAGCCGGTACAGGAACCACCGGGTCAGAACCAGATGCAGCTGGTTGTTCGGCAATTTCCCCAGGAACAAACGGGGTTGTTGCGACCACTCTCGAAGCATCATTGGGCGACGCCGAGGCAGCCGGGGCTGTCCCCGTATCGGCGGCTTCGGTCTCCGACACTATTGTGCCATCCGGCAGCACCTTGTAGGTCGTAACCCGTTTCGGCGAACCAGGAACGAGTTCCGCATTTCCATTGCTGCCCGCCGGTGCAGGTGGCAACTCAGCAGGTTGCGGAGATTCAGGCAGAATCAACCGAGCCGGACCTGTTTCACCCGATCCATCGACACGGTCATAAATCAGCTTCGAAGCAGAATCATCTGCTTGCGCCTGGGCTTGTTCCGGATAGACCTTCAATGGCTCCTGGATACCACTGATAACGGGAGGTGGACCACTCGGTACCTGCACCGCGTCTCCATCCATCAGGAAGAAACCGGCCCCACCGAGAACCGCGATCCCGAGCACGCTGGCGGCGACAACAAGTCCGCGCCGCGATTTTTCCTTTGCCCGGGGCGTTGCAGCCTCTTCCGCGCTCGGATGTGGTGGCAATACACCCGCCCCGGTCAGACTCGGATCGCTTTCCTGCATAGCCCGGGCAACCGCATCAAGGTCATAGCCTTCCGGCGGAGGTGGCGTTTCGTCAGCCTCGGTCTGCGGCACGGCCTCAACCGCTGCCGGCCAGGTCATGTCGTCAATTTCCTCAGCAGAAACCTGTTTCTCGGGCGGTTGAGGACTGACCTCAACCTGCGCACTCTTGCGTTCGGCAGGATCAGGAAAATCCAGGTCCGCAAAAATCGCGTCAATTCCGGAGAGTTTGTCCTCATCGTCCTTGACGCCACCTCGGTGTTGACTGTCCCCTGCGGAAAAGGGGGCATGCGTCTCATTCAGAGCTGCAAACAGATCGCTTTCATCTATTGCAGGGCGTTTTGTCTCTTCAGCAGAGGTCTCTTCTTCGCGAGCATCCGATCGGACACCGAACGGTCTTGCGGGTTCCACTGGTGGCACGATGTTCTGTTCAAGAGCCTGCGCAATGGAGGGTTCGAGATCCGGTGCAGGCGATTGCTCTGGGGGTTGCACATTGGGAACAACCGAACTCAATGAAATCTGGTCTTCTTCGACACTGACGACTGCAGAGTCTCTTTTTGCATCCTGAACAAACTCATCAACGGCATCGTCCGTTTGCCTGTCCTCCGGCCAGACAGTTTCAGCGTTGCCTTCTACGGAGCGTACCAAAGAAACCGGTTCGTGAATTTCCGACTGCTGAACTTCCGGTTCGACGTCCTCGTCGACAGACTGACGTAAAACGCCGATCAACTCGTCTTCCAGTTCTGCAGTCAGGTTCTGTTCCAGATCAAGCGCGACAGAAGGTGCAAGACTTGTTTGCTCGCCTGACGCGGCACTAGAAAATCCGGTTTCTATCGGCCTCACCTGATAGGCCTGCGACTGAGTGGAAAATCCAGCGCTCACAGCTGTCTGACCGGCAGCGACCGGTGTATCATCGACTTTCGGCTCAGGTGCCTTTGGCCACAAGGGCGACACATTGGCAACCGGTTTTGGCGGTTCTGGCTCGAATTTCGGAATTTCAACTGAGGGAGCATCGGGCTGCGTGTGCTGTTCTCCCCCCGGGAACGCTCCGTCGACATTACCAATGCCGGAGGGCTCCCCGTCTTCCGAAAATTCCGGGAGATTGCCTAGTGACTGGTCGCTTGAGAATGTCGGCTCGGTTCGTGCAACCGCACTTCCATCCGCCGTATTACCGTCCTGAGCCGGATGCTCATCAGCAACTTCATCCAGACCTGCGAAATAATCCGTATTGCCGACGCGACCGCTGCTCACATCCGCCCCCGATTGTTTGTTTTTATGGACAATCCGCGCCAACTCAACCAGCGGATCTTCCACGGTCGGTCGCTCGCTGCCTGAATCTTTTTCAGGCACACGCGAGTCTGTTCGCTTTGTTTCGTAGTCTTCCGACATGGGCTTTACGAAAACTGGTCCAGTTCAGTCAAAGTGCCATGATTCGTCAGCACAAGAGACTATGATTAAATCTAGCGCATTTCTTCAGGAGCATTAACACCAAGAATCGCAAGACCTGAAGCAAGCACCAAAGATATTGCACGAACCAATGCAAGACGTGCCAGGGTTAATTTCGAGTTACCGGCGTCAATAAAACGTAAATGCGGCATTTCCTTGCCACGATTCCAGTGTCCATGCAAAGAACTTGCCAGTTCATGGAGATAAAAGGCGATTCTGTGCGGTTCATGCGTTTCTGCTGCCGCATCAATCACTTTCGGCCACTCCGCCATTTTGGCAATGAGCTCAAGCTCGCCGCTGTCAGACAGCAAAGTAAAATCCGCCCCGGCAAGATTAGCGTCACCCAGATCCGAGCCTTTGAGCTCCTCTGCGGCCTGACGCATCGCAGACCGGCAACGTGCGTATCCGTACTGAACGTAAAAAACCGGATTGTCCTTGGATTGCTCGGTGACTTTCTTGAAATCGAACTCCAGCGGTGCATCATTCTTCCGGAACAGCATCATGAAGCGAACAGGATCGGAGCCAACCTCATCGACCACTTCCCGAAAGGTTATGAAGTCACCTGAACGCTTGGACATCTTCACAGGCTGACCGTCACGCATCAGTTTCACCAGCTGACAGAACCTGACGATCACGTCTGTTTCGCCGCCTGAAACCGCCTTGCCGACAGCCTGAAGACGCTTTGCATAACCGCTATGATCTGCGCCAAGCACATAGATGGTTTCCTTGAAACCTCGTTTGAACTTGTCTTCGAAATACGCGACATCCGCCGCAAAATACGTATAGGACCCGTCAGATTTCTTCAGCGCGCGATCGGTATCATCGCCATAGTCGCTTGCACGAAAGAGCGTCTGCTCACGGTCTTCCCAATCCTCCGGAACCTGGCCCTTGGGTGGCGGAAGTGTTCCTTCATATACGAGGCCTTTTGCACGCAAACCGTCCAGCATCTGGTCGATCTTGGACCCATTGCTGTTTTCGCGCTCGTGCAATGATTTTTCCGAAAAGAAAACTTCATGCTCAACGCCGAGGGTCGCCAGGTCTTCACGGATCAGGTCCAGCATCGCGGAAATGGCCCGCTCCTTGACCAACGGCATCCATTCGCTCTCGGGCATTTCCTTCAGCGACAATCCGAATTCCTGCTTGAGACTTTCTCCAACGGGGATCAGGTAATCTCCCGGATATAGCCCGGCCGGGATTTGACCAATGTCCTCACCAAGCGCTTCGCGATAGCGCAGGAAGGCGCTGCTCGCCAGGGTGTCGATCTGGGAACCGGCATCATTCACATAATATTCCTTGACCACCTCGTTCCCGGCGAAGGAAAGAAGGTTTGCCAAGGCATCTCCGACCACGGCACCACGAATGTGACCTACATGCATCGGACCTGTCGGGTTGGTTGACACATATTCAACATTGACTTTGGGCGCCGGCACCTGCTGAACGGATCCAAAATCCACTCCAAGCTCCAGCACACTTCCCAAAACCCTTTGCCAGACACCTGGCGCGACACGCAGATTGATGAAACCGGGACCAGCTATCGTTGCTTCCGTTACATCCGGATCGTCGTTGAGTTTCTCAACCAGCTTTTCTGCCAAATCCCTCGGCTTCATTCCGAGCGGCTTTGCCAAAACCATCGCGGCATTGGTTGCAAAATCTCCGTGTGCAGGATCTCGCGGCGCTTCCACGACAACGCGCGACAAGTCAGGAGAAAAACCATCTTTGTCTTTAAGTTCAAGTTCTTGAAGCGCATTTTTAACGCGTTGCGTGAAATCTGCGAAGATATTCATAGAGCACCGATCAGGTTTCGTCTTTCAAACACAAATCACCCGTGCGCAGCAGAGGAGATTTCCTCCGGCGTCACAGGGATGTAATTTCGTTCAAGCGCCTACCCCAAATCTGGAGTGTCGTCAAACAATCTGCGATGTTCTTCAATCGCATACCTGTCGGTCATGCCCGCAATGTAATCGCAGATCCGTCTCGCAACCTCGGTTTCGCTCAGGTCTTCAAGACCAATGTTCCAGGGTGAAGGCATCAATTCAGGCTGCGCATGAAACTTCTGGAACAGATCTTTCACAACCCTTGAAACCAGCTTGCGTACGGCCAGGACATCGTGATGACGGTAGACCCGTGAAAACAGGAATCGCTTCACCTCTTTTTCCGCAGCCGCCATGTCGCTTGAGAATCCGATCAGGCACCTGCCGGCCAGGCGAATATCCTGCGCACTTTGCGGGTTGGTTTCTGCGATGTTGCGCATCCCTTCCCGAATGACATCTTCCACCATTCGAGTGATGGATCTGCGCACGATTTCATGGATCCTGCGGCTCTCCTCGAGACCGGGATATTTGGTGTCGACTTCCGATAGGATCTCTGCCAGATACGGCACTTCGCGCATGTCTTCGACCGCGAACAGTCCTGCTCTCAGTCCGTCATCCAGATCATGTGCATCATAGGCAATATCATCCGCGATCGCGGCCGCCTGGGCTTCTCCCCCGGGCCAGGTTTTCAGCAGAAGATCCTGTTTTTCTTCGTATTCGCGAATCGCGAAAGGCAATTGGACATTCTTGAATTTACCGAGTGGAGAACCGTCCAGGCCTATTAGAGGTCCGTTGTGCTTGACCAGGCCTTCAAGTGTTTCCCAGGCAAGATTAAGGCCATCGAATTCGGCATAACGCTGCTCCAGATGGGTGACGACCCTTAGAGACTGGGCGTTGTGATCGAAACCACCGAAAGGGGCCATACACTCGTGCATGACATCCTCGCCTTCATGACCGAAGGGCGTGTGTCCCAAATCATGAGACAAGGCCAAGCACTCGGCCAGATCCTCATCCAGGCGCAAAGCACGCGCCAGAGATCTGGCAATCTGTGAAACCTCTATCGTGTGGGTCAGTCTGGTGCGGAAATGATCGCCTTCGTGATAGACAAAAACCTGGGTCTTGTGTTTCAAGCGCCTGAACGCAGATGAGTGAATTATCCTGTCACGGTCGCGCTGAAACGGAGTCCTGGTCGGACTTTCAGTTTCCGGATAGAGGCGCCCCCGGCTTTCCAGAGGATTTTCCGCATAAACCGCACGGGACTGCGCGCCAAAACCAATGTCCGAATTCATATGCCTCAAACCGTCCTTCACTGCGATTCCCCGTGTTTTAAGTTATCACAGCCAATCGCTCCACATTGACGTGGACGACTGCAAAACTTACTTATCTGAACAAATCAGGTTTTCCGCTCTCCTGCGAGAGTTTGAATTATGCGAGCCGGTAAAAAGATGACCGAGACACTTGAAGATCGAGTAACAGTCAGCGATCGGGCTGCAAAGCGGATCGCAAAGATCCTGTCGAAGGAACCTTCGGGCAGCATGCTGCGGGTCAGCGTGGAAGGTGGCGGTTGCTCCGGCCTGCAATACAAATATGATGTCGTCAACAGCAGCGAAAATGATGATTTCATCATAGAAAAGCCTGGTGCGACGGTCCTGATCGATGCCATCTCTTTACAATATATGGGCGGCTCGGAGATCGACTTTGTCGATGACCTGATCGGTCAATCCTTTCAGATCAACAATCCGAACGCCGTTGCTGGCTGTGGTTGCGGTACAAGCTTCACGATCTGAAACGACCGATTTCATTTCCAAGGCCGGTAGCTCCGGCTCCTTACTGGCCGAGGCTGCCCTGTCATGAAAATTGCGACCTGGAACATAAACGGCGTCAAAGCGCGCATTGAAACCGTGCTGGAATGGTTGAAGGAAACGTCTCCCGACATTGCCTGCCTCCAGGAAATCAAGTCTGTCGACGAAAATTTCCCGCGCCAGCCCTTTGAAGACCTCGGTTACAACGTCGAAACCCATGGGCAAAAAGGTTTTAACGGTGTCGCTTTGCTTTCAAAACGGCCCCTGGAAGATGTGCAGCGCAGGCTTCCCGGCAATGATGAAGACGAACAGGCGCGGTACATAGAAGCCAGCGTGTCGACGGAGCAAGGCGCAATCCGATTCGGCTGTCTCTATCTTCCCAATGGCAATCCACTTGGAACCGAAAAGTTCCCTTACAAACTGGAATGGATGGAACGGCTGATTAACCACGCCGAAAGCAAGCTAAAAGATGAGACGGCCTTTTTGCTGCTGGGTGACTACAATGTTATTCCCGACCCCATCGATGCAAAAAATCCGCAAAACTGGTTAGACGACGCTTTATTTCAACCGGACAGCCGACAACGGTTCAGGGCACTGATGAATCTCGGTCTCACCGAAGTAGTGCGCTCTTGCACCGAAGCACCGGAAACCTTTACTTTCTGGGATTATCAGGCCGGTGCCTGGCAGAAGAATAACGGCATCAGAATTGATCATATTCTTATGTCTCCTCAAGCGACAGATCGGATGATCGGATGCGGAATAGACAAACATGTCCGCGGCTGGGAAAAACCTTCCGATCACGTTCCGGTCTGGGTCAAGATCGCAGCCTGACAGGTTTGCGAAGGCACATATTCATCCCTGATTTTCCGGCATATCTCAGTGCGCAGGCTGTCGACCGCAGGCAGGCAGGCTTGCAGTAAACGGCCATCATGCTACTCTTTTGTGGCTATGGGATAACGTTTCGCCGAGACCCGTCCGCCGCGGCAACATGCGGACGCTCTGCACTGTCAGCCGATTTTTATCGGACTGGGAGATCAGGTTTTGCCGTCGCTCGTGCCTGGTTCACAGGAGTGTTTGTGGCTGCAAATTTCGTGATTATGCCGCTTGGCCATGCCCAAAACATTTCCTGCACATGCAGATATCAGGGCGAAGATTACGGCTTAGGTGAGTCCATTTGCCTGAAAAGTTCGGATGGCTTGAAAATGGCAACCTGCGAGATGGTTTTGAACAACACCTCGTGGCAAATAAGCAACGCTCCCTGCCCGTTGACGCACCTGCAAGACGAAATTCTCAAGGAGTTTGGCGATCAGCCGGCGATGTCGCCAAAACAACAAGACCTGAACGGATCGACCACCGGCTAAACTTCCAGCCGGTCCGCAATCGCTGCAGAAGGCTACTGCAATTACTGTGAGGGGAGTTGTTGCGCCGTCAGCATGTCAGGGCGGTTTTGTTCAATCCACCCATCGGCCAGAAGGCGTGCTTTTTCCCGAACCGGTTCCGACGACACTGCAAAATACTGCTCGTGCATGTCGTGAATCCAACCGGCATCGACACCGGCAGCCTGTTCGCGCGCAACAGTCATCCACATAAGACCGCGCGCCTTTTTCTTTTCTGAAGAGCCAAGCGTATAGAGTGTTTCACCCAGTCTCGCCTGAGCGCCCACATGTCCCTTAAGCGCGGCAAGATTGTACCATCGAACCGCCATACGACTGCTGCTGTCCTGATACATACGCCCAAGTTCGTACTGCGCTTCAGCATCCCCAAAATAGGACGCCGCGTGCGTAAAGATATGCCTGGCGCGCGCTTCGTTTTTAGGTACAGCGCCGTCGATACCGTTCAGGTAGTAAGAGCCGAGTGCAACAAAGGCGCTGGATACGAAAGGAGCGTCCGGAGCGTCCGGTCGATCTTCACCGTGCTCGCGCACAATCTGGCTATAATACTGAAATGCCTTGAGATCATCTTCCTGAACACCATCTCCTGAAGCGTACATTTCACCGAGCTTCCAGGCAGCGCTCGGCTGCCCGTTTTCGGCAGCATATTGAAGGGCATTCAGGGCTTCCGTCTTCCGCCCCTCGTTATATTGCCGCACGCCTGCGCGTAGAGCTTCGGTCGGAGACAAATCCGAGGGGCCAATGGAACTGTCGGCAGCAGGCTGGCCATCAAAAGCAGCCGCCGGCCCCGCCAGACCAACGAAGATCAACGCGCCAAATAAAGCACCATATTTTCCACGGCGTTGAGGCATTGAGCTCTTCTTTTGCTTCCCTGTTACACTATTTACTGCCGACCGAATTTCATCGGCACGACGGACGATCTTTGCGATCTTATATTCGGTCCGCGCTAAGCGCATGTTCAGTCTCTTCGATCCGCACAGCAGCGCCTTTGCGGACCCATTGTCCAGGAGGCCTAAAATGGCCAATCAATTCGGCCTAAGTTGGGCCATTCTGCGCCCAATTAAGACCATTTGTGGTTTCCTCTACGCGATCTGATTGCCTAGTCTTCGATCAGCTACAATCACCAGTGCAATCATCACGCGATCAGATCTTAGCGTAACCGGTGATGCTCAAACATGGCCGAACATGGGCAGCACGGTCATTCAATCCCTTCTGGCTCGACTCTATGAGCTTGTGTTGCCGAATTGACACAATTTCACCCTTCCCCCTTGCCGTGAGAGGCTGAGCAGTTAAACACAATCAGGTTGATGATCGGTTTCTCGCAGGAAATTGCGGTCGTTGTTGTTGAAAACGGGGCCTTTTGGCCAAAATCCTTTCCTGTTCTATGTTTGTCCTTCAAACTTGAGTCTGATTCGGTGTAGGTATCAGCGCTGAACCTCTGGAAACGGAATTACGAACTCCTTCAGGCGATTTGGAATGAGCGCAAAAGACGATTTATTTGCTGGCAATGCGGCAGTCTCCGCACCTTTGACCCAGGACGCGCCAGCGGTCCCAAAAGCGCGCCCAGTGGCAGCCGTTCCCATCCCTGACGAATATTCCGCTGCGGATATTGAAGTTCTCGAAGGTCTGGAACCCGTACGACGCAGACCGGGCATGTATATCGGTGGAACGGACGAGAAGGCCCTGCACCACCTTTTTGCCGAAGTCATCGACAATTCCATGGATGAAGCGGTCGCAGGGCATGCGACATGGATTGACGTCAGTCTCACGTCCGATGGCTATCTTACAATCACAGATAACGGCCGCGGTATACCGGTCGATCCGCATCCGAAGTTCAAGGACAAGTCGGCGCTCGAAGTCATCATGACCACACTGCATGCCGGCGGAAAGTTCGACAGCAAGGTCTATGAAACCTCTGGAGGATTGCACGGCGTCGGTGTTTCCGTCGTCAACGCCCTGTCAGAAGAACTCGTTGTTGAAGTTGCCCGAAGCCGCAAGCTTTACAGGCAAACGTTCAGGCGCGGTCACCCGCAGGGTCCGCTTGAACTGGTCGGCGACACCCAGAACCGCAGGGGAACGCAAGTTCGGTTCAAACCGGACGAACAGATTTTCGGCAAAGGCGCAAGATTTCTGCCTGCCAGACTGCTCAAGATGGCGCGCTCCAAGGCCTATCTCTTCGGCGGCGTGGAAATCCGCTGGCATTGCGAGCCCCGGCTGATTGCGGAAAAAGATGAAACACCCGCAGAAGCCGTCTTCCATTTTCCAGGTGGGTTGAAGGACTTTCTGGAGGAGCGCCTGACGAAGGAGCGGCGCGTCGTTGACGAGGTCTTTGCCGGGCGAACCGACAAAACAGGAAAACATGGGTCTGTTGAATGGGCGGTCAACTGGTTTGCCGGAGACGGTTTCGTCAATTCCTACTGTAATACGGTCCCGACACCGGAAGGTGGAACGCATGAAGCCGGCTTCCGCTATGCGCTCCTGCGTGGCCTGAAAGCCTATGGTGAGCTGACCAACAACAAGAAGGCCAGCATCATCACCGGCGACGACGTGATGACTTCCGCTGGAGGCATGCTTTCCGTCTTTATCCGCGAACCTGAATTCGTCGGCCAGACAAAAGACAAACTTGCAACCAACGAGGCCACACGCATTGCCGAAACCGCCGTGCGCGATGCGTTCGATCACTGGCTGACCGCTTCACCCAACCAGGCCAATAAACTGCTTGAGTGGGTCATCGATCGCGCAGAGGAGCGCTTGCGCCGGCGCCAGGAAAAGGACGTTGCGCGTAAGTCCGCGGTCAGAAAACTTCGTCTGCCTGGCAAACTGGCTGACTGTTCGGCCAACCAGTCCGACGGAACCGAGCTTTTTATCGTCGAGGGTGACTCCGCGGGCGGATCCGCGAAACAGGCACGCAACCGGTCCAACCAGGCCGTACTGCCCTTGCGCGGCAAAATTCTGAACGTTGCCAATGCCGGCCGCGACAAACTGGTTGCAAATCAGCAATTGGCCGATCTCATCCAGGCTCTTGGATGTGGCACCCGCTCGCAATACCGGGAAACCGATCTTCGTTATGAGAAAATCGTCATCATGACGGACGCCGACGTGGACGGCGCTCACATCGCGTCACTTCTCATTACATTCTTCTACCGCGAAATGCCTGAACTCATCCGCGGCGGTCATCTTTACCTTGCCGTCCCACCGCTCTACAGGCTCAGTCAGGGAGGTAAAACCCTCTACGCCCGGGACGACATGCATAAAGACGAGCTGATGGCGACAGTCTTTAAAGGCAAATCAAAAATAGAGATTGGCCGCTTTAAGGGTCTTGGTGAAATGTTGCCTGCTCAGCTCAAGGAAACAACCATGGACCCTGCAAAGCGTTCCCTCTTGAAAGTTGACGTGGACGAGGATGCGATCGCGGTAACCAATGACACAGTCGAGCGACTGATGGGCAACAAACCGGAAGCCCGTTTCAGATTTATTCAGGAAAATGCGGAGTTTGCCGAGGACCTTGATATTTAACCCCGATCACAGGTAACCTGTCGCGGTTACTTCGCGCCAGAATGCGCTCCTCGAGGCTCAGGGCTTCTGTTTCTTCGGAGATTCTGTTTCTAAAGAAATAATAACCGACCGGATCTGTACGATGTTAAATCGGGTCTATTCAATTTTTGACAAGCGGCGTAGACCACTGCGCAATCATGTGTATTTGGCATTTCCCGCGCACAATATTGCCTATGCCCGCGCCACGGAGCCGGCTTTTCAAGTGTTGGCACCGATTTTGAACTATCTCGCAAGCAATACCAGCCCAGAAACTGGAAATGGGAAAAAGACCTCTGAACCCTGGAAGCATGAGCGGTTGCTGTTTCATGGAAATGTCGAGTTGCTTACGGCCAGGGAGCTCAAACGCCGCTATCCGGACATGAAAATCGTTGGGTCCAAGACCCGATGCACCGGCTCGCCTATTGCTATGAAAAAATCATTCTGACCGACACCCCGTTGCCATCCTATTACAGCGAACGATTTTTCGATAAGAATATGTCCGTGAAAGACTTCGTCGCTCACGTCTCGGGAATATCAGATCTTGAAGCCGACAATCTTTTTCGCAGTCAGACGGCAACTCTGTCCTACAAGGGAATGCTGACCGCGGATATCGTTTTGCAACTTGAGCATTTCGAGCAGTCTTTTGGCCAGTTTCTGTCGGAGATATCTCTCCGTCACAGGCCGAGTTTGTCCACCAAGTACCGGATTTCGGACTACATTTCACCAAGTACGCTGCGTGCATTTACAGATGCAGGAGTGAATTTGAAACTTCAGCGCAGATACAGGTCCGATTACGCATCGTTTTTCTCCAACGAGCTCATTGCGACCTGATCGTGGAATAGAAAACCGCCACCCTGAATTGCAAATACCTTTTTTGCCGGAAACAATCGAGTGCACGTGGCCAGCAATTTCATGTCGTCATAAGCGAAGTTCGTTGCCCACTTCATAATTCAATTAAGTCTCTCTATTAACTCAATTGACAAGTCTTGGGCGGAAATACTCGATTTTGTTGGAATTTTACCTCAACTGCGCATTGACACCTGAGCGCATGAATGTAGGGTGTGCGCACGTTGGCGCCAATGGTTTCCAAGGTGCCGTCGATTAACAATCACAACATCCGGGCAAAACGCTCCATGTCATTTGATACTCTCGGTCTTAGCGAGAAGGTTCTCTCTGCAGTTGAGGCAGCCGGTTATAAAGAACCTACGGCAATCCAGGCCGGAGCGATCCCGCAGGTGCTCGAACGGCGCGACATACTCGGCATTGCGCAAACAGGAACCGGCAAGACCGCAAGTTTCACCCTGCCCATGTTGACCCTCCTGGAAAAGGGCCGTGCCAGAGCTCGTATGCCCAGGACACTTATTCTTGAGCCGACCCGTGAACTGGCGGCACAGGTTGAAGAGAATTTCGAAAAATACGGAACAAATCACAAGCTCAACGTTGCCCTTCTGATTGGTGGCGTATCTTTTGCCGACCAGGACAAGAAGCTTGACCGCGGCACGGATGTTCTGATTGCGACGCCTGGCCGACTGCTGGACCATTTCGAACGCGGCAAACTGCTGCTTCAAGGCGTCGAAATTCTTGTAATTGACGAAGCCGACCGGATGCTCGACATGGGCTTCATTCCGGACATTGAACGTATCTGCAAGCTCATTCCGTTTACGCGCCAGACATTGTTTTTCTCCGCAACCATGCCGCCGGAAATTCAGCGTCTGACAGAAACGTTTCTGCAGAACCCGGCCCGTATCGAAGTTGCGCCGACATCTTCAACTGCTGAAAACGTGTCCCAAAAACTCAAGGCGTCCCCTTCCAAGGATTACGAAAAACGCGCCGCGTTGCGTGAACTTCTTGAAGGTGCGGAAGAGTTGAAGAACGCGATTGTTTTCTGCAATCGCAAGCGCGATGTTTCGACACTTTTCAGGTCTCTGGAAAGACACGAATACAATGTCGGCGCCCTTCATGGCGACATGGACCAGCGCACCCGAATGATGATGCTGGACAATTTCCGAAAGGGAAACATCCAGCTTCTGGTCGCCAGTGATGTTGCGGCTCGCGGACTTGATATTCCTGAGGTCAGCCACGTCTTCAATTATGACGTTCCGATCAACGCGGAAGACTACGTTCACAGAATTGGCCGGACAGGCCGCGCAGGCCGTTCAGGTGCAGCGTTTACGCTGGTAACCGGTGAAGACCGCAAATACCTGGAAGCCATTGAGGCTCTCATCAAGAAGTCGATTGACTGGCAGGGCGACGCTATTGATTTTGAAGCTGCTGCAAAAGAGCGCAAGGCCAAACGCAAATCAGGCAAGGCGTCCAAGAATGCCAATTCCAGCAATGACAATGAGGCGGACCAGCCAAAACCTGCCGGTCGTCGCCGTTCACAATCGAAATCGCGCGAAACAGTACAAAGTGCCAACGAGGAGCAACAGGACGTTTTGACCCCGGTTCCAGTTTCAAACCTTCCGCAAAAATCAACTGGCAAAAAAGCTAGAAATGAAAAGATGGAGCCGGCCTTCAGCCCCGGTGTGCACATCCCCGCTTTTCTTCTGCGCGAACCGCGTCCGAAAAAAGCTTCATAACCTATAACCTTAGGTACTTTTCGCCATAGGTTTAACGGCTCCTTAAGCCTTACCTTAGCATCTTAACCTAAATCTTGTGGCCGTGTGAGGTGGATTCGCAAGAGCTAGGTGAGAGATATCTATGGCGGATGAAGACGACCATAAGCGGACCATCAAATACGGTGAGTCCGCTATTAGTTACATCAAGAAGAACACACTGCCGGCCTACCCGCGTTCTTACGAACTTTGGTACACTTATTCTGCTGGTTACAATCAGGGCCTTAACAGGGCGATTAACGATACAATAAAGGAAAGCGGCCGGATCAGCACAGACGAGATGCTGACCCTTTACGGGCGTTTTTTGTCCCCTACCCGCCTCGGTGACCGCCTGGACGAGGTTGGCAGCAAGGTATCCAGAGAAGTTGAAGAACTTGTCGATTCCTTGCGACTGAGCGCAGATGCCACGTCTGACTACGGTACAGCTCTTGAACAGGCCGGCGAAAAGATCAAAAGCATCGCCGATCCGGAAAAACTGCAAATCTACGTCACCCATCTGGTGAAATCGACCCAGAATGCAGTTGCTTCGAATCGTAAGCTCGAGAGCCAGCTTCTAGAATCCAAAAAACACATTGAAAGCCTGCAGTCTTCTCTCGAGGCGATCAGATATGAATCGCTCACCGACGAATTGACAACCCTGAACAACCGCAAGCATTTTGAAAATTCCATTGAAAAGGTCATAGATCAGTCAATCGAAAGCGGGCGTGGTTTCGCGTTGTTGATGACGGATATCGATCACTTCAAAAAATTCAACGACACTTATGGTCACCAGACTGGTGACCAGGTCCTCAGGCTTGTCGCTCTTGCGGTGAAGCAAAATATCAAAACTCAGGACATCGCCTGTCGCTATGGCGGCGAAGAGTTTTCGATCATCCTTCCGCACACCAGCCTTGAGGAAGCTCGAAAGATCGGTGAAGCCATTCGCTCGGCCGTGATGTCCAAGGAACTGGTGAAGCGCTCGACTGGCGAAAATCTTGGTCGCGTGACGATCTCGGTGGGCATTGCGACCTATCAAAAGATGGACACTGGCCATTCGATAGTTTCGCGTGCGGATGAAGCGCTTTATTGCGCCAAAAACGCTGGCAGAAATCTTGTCAGGACCGAAACCGATCTCCCGAAGCCAATCGGGAAAGAAAACGTTGCTTAATCGCTAGCAACCCACTTTTTTCGAAAATTAGTGTGTTGCAAACACCCTATTCATTCAAACACCGCGATACCGAGCTTAGCAACTTGCCCTTTCCATTTCGGTCACGGCAGAAAATCCTTGTTTTCAGACGCCAAATCCGACGTGCGTATGATCGGAACCTGCGGCTCGACAGACCTTAGAGTTCTTTAGCTCTTTGCTGCGTCCAGCCCCATTTGCCAGAAATCGCTTTCAAGCCTTGATGCCTTTTCAAACAAGGATAGAACCCGCGGGTAGCGATGCTCAGTCAGCACCAGGTCAGCCGTCTGATCGAACCAGGTCGCGAATCCGCTTGCGAGCTCCTGATAGCCGTCTCCGGCATATTCCTGAATCCAGCGGC
>NZ_JAILWL010000100.1 GCF_025698965.1 Roseibium sp. | reverse complement strand
GCCATCATGCGTATGTGGCTTTCAACCGACAAGAAGCGCTTGCCGATGCGGCCGCAAGGGTTGGCGCAGTCGAAGACCGGGTAGTGCTCGGTTTTGAGGAACGGTGCGCCTTCCAGCGTCATTGCTCCGCAGACATGGGTGTTGGCCGCTTCGATATCGGCCTTGGAGAAGCCAAGGAACGACAGCAGGTCGAATTCCGCATCTTCCAGCTGTTCTTCAGAAACACCCAGCGCTTTCATCTGGTCGTCGCCGAGGGTCCAGCGGTTGAAGACGAACTTGATGTCGAAGGCCGACTTCATGCCATCTTTCAGCTTGGTGAGACTGTCTTCGGTGAAGCCTTTGGTCTTCAGTGCCGACGGATTGATACCCGGTGCCTGGTCGATGGTGCCATGACCAACGGCATAGGCCTCGATCTCACCGATCTCGCTTTCCGAATAGCCAAGCACACGCAGGGCTTCCGGGACGGCGCGGTTGATGATCTTGAAATAACCGCCGCCAGCCAGCTTCTTGAATTTTACCAGTGCGAAGTCCGGCTCAATCCCGGTAGTGTCGCAATCCATCACCAGACCGATTGTGCCGGTTGGCGCGATCACGGTTGACTGCGCGTTGCGGTAACCGTTCTTTTCACCGAGCTCCAGTGCGCGGTCCCAGGCTTTCTTTGCCCGTTCCACGATGACCTGATCCGGGCAGCTGGCATGGTCGAGCGCGACCGGGTTGGTGTTCAGGCCTTCATAGCCGTCCGTCTCGCCATGGGCAGCGCGGCGGTGGTTGCGAACAACGCGCAGCATGTGCTTGGCGTTTTTCTTGTATCCAGGGAATGAGCCAAGTTCACCCGCCATCTCGGCCGAAGTGGCATAAGCAACACCGGTCATGACGGCTGTAAGGGCACCGCAGAGCGCGCGGCCTTCGGCAGAGTCATAAGAAATGCCGGAAGTCATCAGCAGGCCGCCGATGTTGGCGTAGCCAAGACCCAGCGTGCGGAACTTGTAGGACAGTTCCGCAATTTCTTTCGACGGGAACTGCGCCATCAAAACCGAGATTTCCAGAACAACGGTCCACAGACGGACCGCATGCTCATAGTTGTCGATGTCGAACGAGCGGTCTTCCCTGCGGAACTGCATCAGGTTCAAGGAGGCAAGGTTACAGGCCGTGTCATCCAGGAACATGTATTCCGAGCACGGGTTCGACGCACGGATTTCACCGTCGGCAAGGCAGGTATGCCAGTCGTTGATGGTGGAGTGGTACTGAAGGCCCGGATCGGCGGATGCCCAGGCGGCATAGCCGATCTGCTCCCAAAGTTCCTTCGCCTTGACGGTTTTCAGGGTGTCGTTGGACCGGCGGGCCGTCAGATCCCAGGTGCCGTCTTCTACAACCGCTTGCAGGAAACCGTCAGTGACGCGCACGGAGTTGTTGGAGTTCTGACCTGCGACTGTCAGATAAGCTTCGGAGTCCCAATCCGTATTGTAGGTCGGGAACTCGATCTTGGTGAAACCCTGCTTGGCGAACTGAATGACGCGCTGGATATAGTTTTCCGGCACCATCATTTTCTTGGCGGCACGGATCTCGCGCTTCAGGGCAGGGTTCTTTGCCGGGTCAAAACAGTCGCCGTTGTCCGCCTCGCAATTGACGCAGGCGCGCATGATGGCGCTCAGATGTTTCTGGCAGATCTTGGAGCCCGTCACCAGGGCGGCAACCTTCTGCTCTTCCTTGACCTTCCAGTTGATGTATTCCTCGATGTCCGGATGGTCGACATCGACGACGACCATCTTGGCCGCACGGCGGGTGGTTCCACCCGATTTGATCGCGCCTGCCGCCCTGTCGCCGATCTTCAGGAAGCTCATCAGGCCGGAGGACTTGCCGCCGCCAGAGAGCTTTTCACCTTCAGCGCGAACATGAGAGAAGTTTGAGCCTGTGCCGGAACCGTATTTGAACAGGCGTGCTTCGCGGACCCACAGATCCATGATGCCGCCTTCATTGACCAGATCGTCGCCGACGGACTGGATGAAGCATGCGTGCGGCTGCGGGTGTTCGTAGGCGGTTTTGGACTTCGTCAGTTTTCCGGTCTGGTAGTCGACATAGAAGTGTCCCTGACTTGGACCGTCGATGCCATAGGCCCAGTGCAGGCCGGTGTTGAACCACTGCGGGGAGTTCGGCGCCACTTTCTGCGTCGCCAGCATATAGCGCAGTTCGTCATAAAACGCGTGGGCATCCGCTTCCTTGTCGAAGTATCCGCCTTTCCAGCCCCAATAGGTCCAGGTACCGGCCAGACGATCAAAAACCTGGCGGCCGTCGATTTCAGACCCATAGCGATCATCTTCCGGAAGATCCTCGAGCGCTTTCTCGTCGGCTTCGTGGCGCCACAACCAGGAGGGAACAGTGTTTTCTTCAACCGGCTTCAGTTTGGCCGGAACACCCGCCTTGCGGAAATACTTCTGCGCCAGAATGTCAGAGGCAACCTGGGAGAACTGAGCCGGGACCTGGATATCCTCCAATCGGAACACAACAGACCCATCCGGATTCCGGATCTCGCTTGTTGCTGTCCGAAATTCAATGCCGGCGTAAGGCGATTGCCCTTCCTTGGTATAGCGCCGCTCGATCCGCATTCTCTAAGTCCCCTTGTATCCCCAGCAGGTTCGCATCGAACCTGGCCAAATTCGCATCACATCCGACATGACGTTGCCGCCTGCCTCTTTGTCGAATGCCACCCTGTTTCTTACAGGTGAGTTACCTGTATGTAGCGTATCTCGTGTGTTGTTACACTATATATAGTGCTTCTCAACAGGTTTGTCACGATATGCACCGATCAACTTGGCACACGAAAACCCGTCTCCCGGCTTGTTGAAAAGACCGGAAGCGGAACGCGTTTACTTGACTGGTTTTGGATGACCGGAGCGCCCGGAGAGGGCTTCCGACTACGCACATCGCAATGATTAGAAACTAATGTAAAGGAATTCTTAAGGTCAAGGTGCGGACGACAACAGGTAGTGCCTACATTGTGGGCAAACGCAAAATATTGTGTGCCAATGTGGATTATGGGGAGCGCAGTGGGGAGAGTGTAATGCTAGGGAAATTGGTGCTTGCTTTCCGGGCGAAGGAGTGCCCTGCGCCGTGCCGAAGGTTCCTGTGGAAGACAATAGCTCAAGTTTTATGAAAATTTGAAGAAAATGGGGCTGAGTGATTTCAACCGGGTTTAAGCCGGGTCTGGTTTAGTGCGGGTCTGACAGGGAAAAGGGTCCGCATTTCATGAAACATCATGCCGCCTTCGGGCTGTCGATGGAGGACATCGACGCTGTTGTCGTTGAAGACAGCAAGCCGATGCAAACGATTCTTCGATCGATTCTTCTCAGTTTCAAAGTTGCGCGCGTGCGGACATTTGATTCGGTGGATGATGCGCTTGAGTCGAGTCTTGCGGAACCGCCCAATGTGATTCTGACCGACTGGCGAATGGCCCCTACATCTGGCTATCAGTTTTTGCGGCTGGTGCGCCATCGGCATATGGAACCGCTTTGCTATGTGCCCATTCTGTTCATCACAGCCCATGGCACACGTCCCCTTGTCGACAAGGCCTTGAGGGCAGGGGCGCACCATGTGCTGGTCAAGCCGGTTTCACCGTCCACGCTCTACAAGCGACTCAGATGGCTTCTGACCGACGATCGTCCAATGACCCTTGAGCATTCCGGCTTCTACAACATCTATGGCATTCAAAATGCGATGGATGAGCAGGCCGAGAAAATGCAGACCCTGGCCGGAGCGCGGCTGCAACACCGAATCGCCGTTCAAAAGCGCGCAAAGGTGGAAAAGGTCGTGGAAGCCACTTTCGAAAAGCAGGATCCTCCCAAACCTATCTTTGCCGGTGTCAAAAAGGTGGCGCAAAGAAGCAGCAATCGTCGGCGGCAAAACACATCCGGGATGCAGGATATTCAACGATCAGGGGCGTCAAGCTCCACTGACGTTCGCTTTCGTGCTGTCTTTGGAGAATGTTGCGAGAGAAGCCCGACGATTTCTGTTGTCCTGCGGCAGCGCGGCACTGGACAGATGGGGCAGTTCCAGCCATATTCCGCCGAAATCCGTTGACATAACTGGTCCGGATATTGAGACGCGCAACCAAGGGACCTTTTGAGGGCCATGAAAACTCTGCTGCTTGAAATCTTTACATGGTGGAACAGCCAGACCATGGGAACCCGCTTCTTCACCTGGCGCAAGGGTGAGTTTGTCGGCGAAGACGAATTCGGCAACAAGTATTACAAGGAACGCGAGGGCAAGAAGCGTTGGGTCATCTATAACGGTCTTGCGGACGCATCCTCCATACCTCCGGGCTGGCATGGCTGGATGCATCACCGGGTCGATACGCCACCGACTGATGAAACCTATCATCCCAAGCACTGGCAGAAGCCGCATCAGGTCAATCACACGGGAACGCCCGAAGCTTACCGTCCACATGGTTCGATCCTGACGCCTGAGAAGCGGCCGGAAGTCACCGGAGACTACGAGGCCTGGACACCAGGTAGTTGATATGGTTCTTCGAACAAACAAAAAAGCCCCGCAAATGCGGGGCATTTTTTTGTTTCGGGAAACGCGGGAACAAGCTGCTTAAAAGGGACAAGGCGCAAATGCGGCGTATGACCCGCGCGTTGTCAGCTTGATTTCCAGTTGTCCAGAACGGTCAACACGTCCTGCCCGCTGGCCTGCGGCGACAAGGCGTAGAAGTCGGTCTCAAGCTTCAGTGCTTCCCCGAGCCTGTTATTGTAATCGGCTTGCGAAACTTCAAGCGTTCCGAATTTGCTGAGGTGATCCGTCACGAACTGCGTGTCGAGCAGGGAATAACCTCCGACGATCAATCGGGCGACCAGATGTGCAAGGCAGACTTTGGAGGCGTCGGTTTTGAACGTAAACATGCTTTCGCCAAAGAATGCGCCGTTCAGGCTGACGCCGTAGAGGCCGCCGACCAACTCGCCGTCAAGCCAGGCCTCTATCGTGTGACAATAGCCCATCTCGAAGAGCTCGCCGTAGAGGCGGCGAATTTCACGGTTGATCCAGGTTTTCTGCCTGCCGGGCATGGGTTCGGCGCAACCATCGATGATGCCTTGAAAATCGGTGCTGACGCGAATTTCGAAAACATCGTTGCGTATGGTTCGCCTGAGGCGTCTTGGAAGATGAAAGCTGTTGAACGGAAGAATCCCGCGTTGTTCGGGCTCCAGCCAGAACAAGCCGGGATCATCAGCGGATTCAGCCATGGGGAACAGGCCGCAGGCATAGGCTTTCAGCAGCACCTGCGGTGTAATTTCCATCACGATGTCGTCTTTGTACCCTGCCATAAGGTCTCACTGCCCAGCGGCCAGGGGCCGTGCCCCTATGCCAATTGAGGTCAGTTCGACTTTTCAGCCAGGTATTTCTCCAGCCAGTGAATGTCGTACTGACCGTTCGCTATATCCTGATTGTCCACCAAATCACGGAAAAGCGGAATAGTTGACTTGATTTCGTCAACGACAAATTCGTCCAGGCAACGGCGCAGGCGCATCATGCATTCCACGCGATTTCGACCATGAACGATCAGCTTGCCTATAAGACTGTCATAATAAGGCGGAATTTTATAGCCCTGATAGACGCCTGAGTCGACGCGAACGCCCAAGCCACCGGGTGGATGGTAGTAGGTGATGGTTCCGGGAGAAGGGGCAAAAGTGACCGGATCTTCCGCATTTATGCGACATTCAATTGCATGACCCTCGAACCTGATATCGTCCTGGGTCATGTCCAGCGATCCACCCGCGGCGATCCGGATTTGCTCATTGACCAGATCAATTCCGGTGATCATTTCCGTGACGGGATGTTCCACCTGAAGACGGGTGTTCATTTCGATGAAATAGAACTCGCCGTTTTCGTAGAGGAACTCGACCGTTCCGACACCGCGATATTTCAGCTTGCGCATGGCATTGGCGACGACTTCGCCAATTTGATCGCGTTGCTCTGCATTGAGACACGGGGAAGGGGCTTCCTCGAGAACTTTCTGGTGGCGGCGCTGAAGTGAGCAGTCACGCTCGCCCAGATGCACGGCATTGCCCTTGCCATCGCCGAGAACCTGAATTTCGATATGACGCGGTTTACCGAGATATTTCTCCATATATAGCGCGTCATCGCCAAAGGCTGCCTTCGCTTCCGAGCGTGCCGTTGACAGGGCGGTGTCCAGATCAGCTTCGGTTGCGGCAACCTTCATGCCGCGCCCGCCACCGCCGGATGCCGCCTTGACGAGTACCGGATAGCCGATGTCACGTGCGATCGCGTGCGCGTCGTCCTCAGGTGTGACGGCTCCGTCAGATCCCGGAACGACGGGGATGCCCAGGTCCCTGGCTGTTTGTTTCGCCTGGATCTTGTCGCCCATGATGCGGATGTGTTCCGCGGTCGGGCCGATGAACTCGATGTTGTGAGCTTCCAGAATTTCAGCAAAGCGAGCGTTTTCGGACAGGAAACCGTAACCTGGATGGACAGCATCGGCGCCTGTGATTTCACACGCAGCCAGCAGCTGTGGGATGTTCAGGTAACTGTCGCGCGCGGCCGGTGGGCCGATGCAGACGCTTTCATCAGCAAGACGCACATGCATTGCATCTGCGTCAGCGGTGGAGTGAACCGCAACCGTCGGGATTCCGAGCTCTTTACAGGCTCGCAGAATGCGCAGGGCAATCTCGCCGCGATTGGCAATGAGGATCTTGGAGAACATGGCCGCGACGGCTCCTTATTCGACGATAATGAGCGGTTCGCCGAATTCCACCGGCTGGGCGTCTTCCACGAGGATCTGCTTGACGGTTCCGGCTTTGGTGGAAGGAATATGGTTCATGGTTTTCATGGCTTCGACGATCAGGATCGTCTGGCCCTCGGCAACCTTGTCACCGACCTGAATAAAGGCAGCAGCACCCGGTTCCGGCGAAAGATAAGCTGTGCCGACCATCGGAGAGGACACGGTTGTGCCGGACTGAGCAGGAGCTGCTTCTGCGGCGGCAGGAGCTGCTTCAGCAGCTGCCGGTGCAGCTGCGGCAACCGGGGCAGCGGCAGGTGCCTGGGCAGCTACGCTGACCGGAGCATTGATCGAAATCTGACGGGCGACGCGGATGCGCGTATCACCTTGTTCCAGTTCGATTTCTGAGAGATTTGTCTCATCCAGCAGGACGGCGAGATCCCGGATCAGGGCCGTATCGAATTTCTTGTTATCATTACGCATCATGTTTGGCTCTCATACTCGGTCCGCAAACAGTGTCGTCAGTTTTTCAACCGGTCGACCGCTCCACGATAAAGTGGGGTCTGATAGGTTAAATCCGGCTAAAAATCAGGAACTTTGCCCGTCACCAGCCGGTTTACACGACACTCTTTGCACCGCCGAAAAATAAGCGGATACAGATCTGTGGCCCGCATCCGGTCTGGATGCAGGCCCCGCTTCTTATAGGGATTCAATTGTAGCAGGAAAACCCCCGATTTTTCATTGATATCGAGGAAGTGCTTTTTCCAACAGCCTTGTTTAGCAGGTTGTCTGACCGCAATTCTTCATTGCGTCGAGCTTTTCGCTCAGCTGCTCATATCCGACGGCCCCCATGACAACTTCATTTCCGACCACATAGGAAGGTGTTCCGGTCAAACCGAGGCGGTTTGCAATCGTGTAGACTTCTTCAATCGTTTGGCCGGCTTCGTCCGTTTCCATTGCCTTCAGAAGATCTGCTTCGGGGATGCCGGCACCGGTTGCTGCTTCAAGAGCGCTTGTACGATTTGCCTGACCGCGCCTCAAAAGAAGAGCTTCATGAAAATCGCCGTATTTGTCAGGCGCGACCGAATTGACTGCGACAGCCACCTGCGCGGCTTCAACCGATCCCTGACCAAGAACCGGAAACTCCTTGAGGACGACCTTGAGGTCTGGGTTTTCTTCAATCAGCCTGACCATGTCGCCGTAGGCGCGCTTGCAGTAACCACAGTTGTAGTCGAAAAATTCCACAAGAGTGACCGAACCCTCGGGATTGCCGAGAACAACCTGACGAGTGGAATTGAACAGGATATCGGCGCTGTCGGTCAGCGCTTGCAGGCGCGCCGCTTCAGCAGCAGCCTGCTCCCGTTTCTCCAGCTCGGTCAGTGCTTCGGCAATTACTTCGGGATTTTGCAGCAGATATTCCCGGACGATCTTTTCGATCTCGCTCCGATCGACATCCTGAGCTGCGGCGGACCCGGCAACGAGCGACATCGCGAGGGCGAATGCCGACAGAATGTGCAGCAGCGTTGGCGGGCACAGACGCCGGGTGAACATGAAAAACTGGGTCATTCAGGGCTCCTTGGGCCGCAGGTCTTTTCTGCCGATAACGCTCTTGTGGGCATAATTCCTGCTATGAGCGGTCTATCGGCGATTCGGCAGATTAGGTGGTTTGTACGCTACAATGTCGTCTGCTTGAAGCCATGCTGGCGTTCCACGCTTCAAACTTTTTTGAGCACGTGCCGCATATCGCTTCGCAGCCTGGAAATCACCCGTTACCATTAGGCCCTTTGCCGTTGCCAGATCGGCTTCAGCACGCTCTCCCTGACGTCCATGTGCAATTGCCAGCTGACTGTAGGCGACGCCTGAGTTCGGGTCTCTTTGGATGGCTCTTTTGAGAACCCGTTCCGCTTCCGGCAAATAAGCCGGATTGTTGGCGCCGACCAGTGCATAGCCGAGCCAGACCATAAATTGCGGTTCATTCGGTTTGAAGGACAGTGCCTTGCGGAAAGGCGCAATAGCAGCCTTCGGATCTCCACCCTCCAGAAGAGCCTGTCCCTTGAGTTCGTAGTAATAGGGATTGTTCGGCTGCGTACGGATCAGCGCATCAATTTCCTTTACAGCTCCCTTGCCGCGGCTCTTCATTGCGGCGATGGCCCTGGCATATTGTGCGGCCGGGCTTTTGTCACTGCGTGGATACGCCCGAAGCGTTGCTGAAGGGTGGCTGGTGAATGCAAAGAGTTTTGCACGAACAAGATCGTGCCGGTATTGAAGCACGTAGTCTTCCGACTGATTGAAATATTTGGACTTTTGGGCCTCGTTGAGAAGGCCTTTGTACCGCTCCTGTGCCATGGGGTGGCTTTGAGCGTAGGGATCCGCGTAAATCCGTTTGAACATCTGCTGATCGGACATGCGTTCAAAGGTTTTCAGCATTCCACGAGCACTTTGCCCGGTTGCATTGAGATACTTGAGGGCTGCCCGGTCGGCGGCAGCTTCCTCGCCCCGCTGATAGGACAGGAGCGACCTTTGCCCGATGGACGTCGCCCCAAGAGCTGCCGCAGCACCGCCTGAGGCAGCCTGACCCGAGCCGGAAGCAGCGCCGGCTGCTGCAGCCCCGGCACCGAGGATCATCCCGATAACCGAAACGATTTGCGCATTGGCTGCGGCGGCGCGAAGCCGCACAAGGTGCCTGCCGGCGATGTGACCGGTTTCGTGCGCAATCACACCAATGACTTCGCCTGGAGATTCAGCTTCCAGAAGCACTCCGACATTGATGAACATGCGGCGTGAATCAGGCACGAATGCATTGAAGCTCTTGTCGTTTACGAGAATGATCTGCGGTTCGGAATTGGCAATACCGGCAACCTTGAAAATCGGTTTGGCGTAGTCCCGCAAAAGTTCTTCCGTTTCGGCATCGCGAACCAGAGGCAATTTCCCTCGTTGCGCATTTGCAGGCGCCGCCGCAATAGGCAATGCGATCGTAACAGAGCAGATCAGGGCAACAGTCTTTCTTACCAATCGCCGACCTGAAATCGAGGCGGGCCGGGCGAAACCAAAACACGAGCGTGGCAAGTTGTTACTCCAATCCGGGACTTATGAACCCATATCCACGTGCACGACTTTTTGGCGAAGGTATGGAGACCGGCGGGTCTGGTCAAGAAAAGCCAAATGACAAATCGGAAAGCTTTCAGGTTGTCAGAGGAAAAACCTCAACATGACGCGGCGAGACTGCTGATTGCATCGGACGGCAAAATCCGCAATACGGGGTGAAGCTCATCTTCGAGGCAGAAAACAGGATCCCATGATCAAAGAAACTTTTTCGCCGTCAATTCGCAGTGATGTCGCTCCATTCATCGCGATGGATGTTCTGGCGGAAGCGGCGAAACTGGAGGCCAGTGGCAGAAAAATTGTTCATATGGAAGTCGGGCAACCTTCTGCGCCGGCTCCAAAATCAGCACGTGCCGCGGCACAAGAAGCTCTGATCCACGGTCGCCTGGGCTACACCGAGGCACTTGGTATCAAACCGCTCCGAGAGGCTCTTTCAGCTCACTATCTGAAAACTTATGGGGCGGAAGTTCCTGCAGAAAGGATCATGGTAACGACCGGGTCTTCTGCGGGTTTCAACCTTGCCTTTCTGGCAGCGTTCGACCCTGGCGACCGCGTTGTTCTGACGGCTCCGGGTTATCCTGCCTATCGCAACATCCTGAAGGCACTTGGCCTTGTTCCTGTTGAAGTTGAAGTCGGGGCGGATACCCGTTGGAGCCTGACGCCGGAACATCTGGTGCAGGTGCAAAAGGACGGACCGATCAAAGGTGTTCTGGTCGCAAGCCCGGCCAACCCGACCGGCACCATGATGACGGCAGAGGCGCTCGAGGAACTTATCCGCTATTGCGAAGACGAGAACATCTGGTTCATCTCTGACGAGATTTATCATGGTCTCGACTATGGCGGAGAGCAGATCACTGCGTTGAATACATCCCGCAATGCACTGATCATCAACAGCTTCTCAAAATATTATTGCATGACCGGCTGGCGAATCGGTTGGATGGTGTTGCCGGAGCAACTTGTCCGGCCAACGGAACGGATTGCTCAAAGTCTCTACATCTCACCCCCGGAATTGTCACAGATTGCGGCAATCGCTGCATTGAATTCCGTGCAGGAGCTGGAAGCTGTGAAGGCCGGATATGCAGCCAATCGTGAACTTCTTCTGGAAGGATTGCCGCGAATTGGGCTTGATCGACTTCTCCCGGTTGACGGTGCGTTCTACATCTATGCCGATATCAGTCGCTTCAGTGCCGACAGCCTCGATTTCGCAAAGAGAATGCTGCACGAAGCCGGCGTCGCGGCGACACCTGGGGTCGATTTTGATCCCGTTCACGGGCACGAGTTCTTGCGTTTTTCATTTGCCGGAGCTCATGACGACATGAAAGAAGCACTCGACAGGCTCTCGGATTTCCTTAGGTGATCCGTCAATAAAAATCTGAAATAGCAAGACTTGCGTTCAAAAAAAAGGCGGCCCGTGGCCGCCTTTTTCTGTTTGATCAATCTCTTCAGAAGAACGAACGTCCGCGCTGCCACCAGCCGACTCGCTTGGGTTTGTCTTCTTCTTCGTTGCCCGAAGTCTCGCTCGTCACAACCGGTTCCGCAGGCGCGGATGGTGTTTCTGCTACTTGCTCTTCTGCCGTCTCGCTGGCAACCGGCTGCTCTGACGTCGGTGTCTCAACCAGGATGGTTTCTTCAGCCGCAGGTTCATCCGAAGTTTCGTCGGATCCACCGTCGACGGAAGATGGCGCGCTGTCCTCCGCTACAACGGGTTCTTCAGGAGAGGCGGAAACTTCCTCAACAAAGTCGTCGGAGGTTTCGCCATTTACCGCCTGAGCATTGGATTCCGGCTGAATGTCAGTCCCTATTTCGCTGGTGGTCTCCGCGGACTGATCCGTGCTTTCGGTAACTTCAGCAGCGCCGTCTTCACTTGCAGCACCTTCAGCTGCGACAGGGACGCTGGTTTCAGCAGTGCTTTCGGACTGAGCTTCACCAACATCCAAGTCCGTATCATCTTCCGCCTGGATTTCTGTACCATCACCGTTGCGGCGGCCACGACGACCACCCCGGCGGCCACGGCGACGTTTCCGGCGTGGCTCATCTTCATTGCCGTCATCCTCGCCCGAACGGGCCTCCTGAGGCTGACCGTCATCGGAATCCGTCTCTTCTTCCTCGGAAGTAGCCTGACGGGTTTCGCTGGAATCCTGCTGACTGTCGGAGCCTCCACGCCGACGCTTGCGGCGGCGCTTGCGACGGCGATCGCCACCATCGTCTTCCTGGGCTTCCTGTTCTTCCAAATCAGGTTGTTCGGTGTTCTCGTCAATGATGTCGATTGTGTCCGGCTGAATAATCGGAGCCGGAGCGGGGATACGTTCACGATCAGCTGGTGCACCACGTTCCAGAACGTAGAGCTGGCCGTTCACCGTTTCATCGGCGTGAACCTCGATCTCAACGCCGAAACGGATTTCGAGATCGAACAGGTTCGAACGTTTCTGATTCAGGATATAGAGCGCAACCTGGGTCGTGGTCCGGATAATCAGGTTGTGAGAGGCCCCTTTCAGAAGGTTATCTTCAATCGACCGCAACACATGAAGTGCGACAGATTCAACCGACCGGATCATGCCGGTTCCCTGACAATGCGGGCAGGGGGTCGTTGAGCTTTCCAAGACGCCCGTGCGTATGCGCTGCCGAGACATTTCCAAGAGACCGAAATGGGATATCCGGCCGACCTGAATTCTTGCACGGTCGCTTTTCAGGCAATCCTTGAGTTTTCGCTCAACTGCGCGGTTGTTCTTCGACTCCTCCATATCGATGAAGTCGATCACCACGAGACCGGCAAGGTCACGCAGGCGCAGCTGCCGGGTCACTTCTTCCGCCGCTTCCAGGTTTGTCTGCAGTGCGGTGTCTTCAATGTTGTGTTCGCGGGTCGACTTGCCGGAGTTCACGTCTATCGAGACAAGTGCCTCGGTTTGGTTGATGACAATGTAACCGCCGGATTTCAGTGTCACCTGTGGTGAGAACATCGCATCGAGCTGAGGTTCGACACCGTAGCGAATGAACAGAGGTGAGGGATCGCGATAGGGTTGAACATTCTTGGCATGGCTCGGCATGAGCATGCGCATGAAGTCCTTGGCTTCACGATAGCCTTCGTCCCCGGAAACAAGGACTTCGTTGATATCCTTGTTGTAGAGGTCTCGAATTGATCGTTTGACCAGACTGCCTTCCTCGTAAACAAGGCTGGGTGCGCTGGATTTTAGCGTCAGCTCCCGGACATTCTCCCACAAACGCATCAAGTATTCGAAATCGCGCTTGATCTCGGCCTTGGTGCGGCTTGCTCCGGCGGTGCGCAGAATAACGCCCATGCCCTCCGGCACATCGAGCTCGGAGGCAATTTTCTTCAAGCGCTTGCGGTCAGTCGGCTGGGTGATCTTGCGGGAAATACCCCCACCGCGAGCGGTGTTCGGCATCAGAACCGAATAGCGACCGGCAAGAGAAAGGTAGGTTGTCAGCGCAGCACCCTTGTTGCCACGCTCTTCCTTGACGACCTGAACAAGAATGATCTGGCGACGCTTGATGACTTCCTGAATTTTGTATTGCTTGCGCAATGGAACGGTTCGTTCAGGGACCTCTTCCATCGCGTCTTCCGCACCGACCGATTCAACCGAATCCTCGTCGTTGTCGGTATCTTCGTCTTCATCACGGTTGCGACGCCGGCGACGGCCACGTGCCCTGACCGGGGCTTCGTCTTCGTCGTCAGCTGCTGCTTCGGTTGCTTCAACCTGATCTTTACCGTCCTGGTCGGCAGCGTCTGCTTCGGCCTCGTCATTGTCGTTTTCTTCCGACCCGGTGCCTTCAGAAGCTTCTTCTGCAACTTCGGACACAACGTCTTCAACAGCGTTGGCGGCGATTTCCGTCCCAGGCTGATCCACTTCATCTGGTCCGGCGTCAGCGGATTTGCCCAGGCTGTCTTCACCGGCAGCTTGATTCGCTGGCGCTGTTTCGTCATCAGCCGGGGCCGATACTGCGTTTTCGTCGGTATCGGCGGTGTCCACCGCTTCAACCTTTTCGCTGGCAACTGTCTCGGAAGATTCGTTTTTCGCCGCACGGGAACGGCGCCGCCGCTTCGGTTTTTCTTCCGCTTCAGCATCATCACCGTTGCGCTCGGCGGCTTCCGCTGCGAGCAGGGCTTCCCGGTCAGCGACTGGAATTTGATAATAGTCGGGATGGATTTCGCTGAATGCGAGGAAACCGTGACGATTTCCTCCATATTCTACGAATGCTGCCTGAAGCGAAGGCTCTACTCTCGTTACTTTCGCTAGATAGATATTCCCGCGCAGCTGTTTCCTGTTTGCTGCTTCAAAGTCGAATTCTTCAACCCGATTGCCACGCACGACGACGACCCGGGTCTCTTCCGGGTGGCCCGCGTCGATCAGCATTTTGTTTGCCATTAGTGAAGGTCTCCACGGCAGCGCTGCAGGGCGCGTATCCAAAACGCGCATCGCCCGAAAGGAGGATGGCTGCCGTATTTGTTTTGCTAAGATTGGGAAGGGCGTTTGCGCCCGGCGCGGTTGAATGAACAACACAAGCGGCCGCTGAAGCGGTGCCTTGCTTTATGTTGATCTCCATATGCATCGCGCGGGTCCTATCGGGGCAACGCAAGCCCTTGAGTTAAGTCGTTATACCTTGCGCCGGGATGCAGGCAGGCCTTGGCCGCTTCATCTGCACCCGGTACCGGAGTGGTTCGCTCATTGGTGCCGCTGATAACCTCGCGAAAAATCTGCCAGAAAAATCAAGGCGCGACCATGCGAGGCGGGCGGTTTCAAAGAGGTGCCGATACTTGCTTCCACTGCAATCCGGGCGCTTTTTCGATGCGACAGAAAGGCCTCTTTTCAGTCGATCGCGCGCCTTGGATTTTGATCACGTTGTGGATATTCACCCTTGAACGTCATCCGGGAAGGTATCGGTCTCGAACCGAAATCCGTAAGGTACTTTTACGATCCACCGATCAGCTTTGCAAGCAATGTGAATTGCATAAAGCATTTTCCTCATCGATGAGATCGCGTATGACAGGGGCGGTGGGGCTCATCGCAGTCAAGATGCGAGCAGGATAGCCGGTGTATTTGTGAACAAAAACTGGACAAAACCTCAGGTTGGCGGACTCCTCCAGGTCCGGTTTCTGATTGTGGCAATGCTCACGGCCTTGTTTGTCGTAATGACACCGGCGCTGACCGGTTCAATCCGGACTGCCGTGGCCGAAACCGTCAAGCCACTGGTTTCGGGTGCAAGAGTTGCCGGCGATGAGACGCGCACGCGATTCGTTCTGGATATGGATTCGCAAGTGGTGCCTGCCATCTCTGGATTGTCCAATCCCTATCGGTTGATAATGGACCTGCCGGAAGTGACCTTCGATCTGCCGGAAGACACCGGAAAATCGGGGCGGGGACTGATCGCGGACTGGCGATACGGGTTGTTCGCACTCGGCAAATCCCGGGTCGTCATGGATCTGACGGACCCGGTGAGTGTCGACAAGACTTTTTTTCTTCCGGCCGTTGATGACCAGCCGGCACGTCTGGTAGTCGATCTGGTGCGCTCTACGCCTGAAGAGTTCGAGGCATTTGTTGTGTCTTCAAGACCGGCCGTGGTTGGGAACACCCGGAAGAAAACAGCAAAGAGTGATCGCCTCACAGCGCCGAAAAACAACGCCAA
>NZ_JAILWL010000010.1 GCF_025698965.1 Roseibium sp. | reverse complement strand
CGGCGTCAGGCCTGGTTCGAAAGCCAGCTTGATCTTGATCCGGCCAAGCGCGTCTTCATTGGTGAAACCGGCCTGAACATGAAGATGGCACGGCTGCGTGGACCGTCGATGCTCTGTGGTACACAGTTGGCGATCTCATAGCCCAGTTCAAACTTAAAGAATGCGCCAACTACTTTGCGGCTAACGGATATGAACCAGCATAATGTGGATGCGCTCTAGTGAAATGCGCGCGCTTGAAATGATTAACCATCGCGCGTCGCTAGATCGTCGTAAATTCAGCTACAAATGAGTTACCTCAAAACAGACGATGAAAAGCTTGAGACAGTGTCTTAAGCAATCGGACTAAATATCCGGTTGCGGTTTCACAGCTTAAGCAACATGTACGTCGGATGCTAAAGCAGTCCTCATTCAAAATAATCTGGGAAAAATGCGTTTGCGGTGGTCAGGCAGATGTCAATCGCATAGTTGCGGTCAAAGTCGTGCGGATGCTGTTGGAAATCAATCCACAAACCCTCTAAGAGCGACATAAAGGCCATGGCAATCTTTTCCGGATCGGATTGTGGACGACAGGCCTGGCACAAGACTTCGCAGCAACGCCGTACATAGTTATGCAACACGGTGTTCCGAGTTTCCAGGAAAGACGGGGCCAGATCCTGAAGCTGTGGTTCGGCCCGGAAAGAGACGGTCAGGCGGGCAATCTGCTCATCAAGCACCTCTGGCGACAGATCCGTTTCAAACAGGGATCGCATACGCGCGGCCGCTTCTTCCGGCGTCGTCACGTTTGGGGACGAGCCGTCGGCAAAGGTCTGCCACAACTTATCGTACCGCTCGCCAAGGTAGTGGGCCAGTTCGCGAATAAGGTTGTCCTTCGACTGGAAATGCAGGTTGATCATTCCGCGCGACAGACCCGACTCGGCCTGAATCCGGCTGATGGTGGCACCACCAGCTCCATATTCCAGGATAACCCGGGCGGTCGCTTCAAGTAGCACCTGCCGGTTCATATCCTTGTCCAGCTGGCGTCTGTTTGGCCGGTCAATGTTTTCGGACAAAGTCTTTCCTCTTTGATCCAACTGCCAAATTTTCGATCATTGCGGCTTCATGCCGGATTTTTCGACAAAACACCATAGACAATGAACGATCATTCATCTAATTTCACTGTATGAACGTTCATACAGTGAAATTTCTTTTCAAACGGGAACCGACATGACGGGACTTCGTAGAGAATTCCAAACCTATAAGACCTGGGACAAGGACAACAATTTTCACCCCTGGGATGCGTTTGACAAGGCGGGCGATGACAAGCCGGATCGCACGTTCAGCGAATATGCGGAAGGCATCTATGTCTTCGACGAACTCGGCAACAAGGTGATCGACGGTCCTGGCGGCATGTGGTGCATGCAGCTTGGCTATGGCAATGGCGAGATCGCCGACGCCATGGCGGCCCAGGTTCGCAAGATGGCCTATTGCTCACCCTTCAGTGAGGCAACATCCGTAAGCGCTCAGTTTGCCCATGAAATCGCCCGACGGGCACCGGGCGATCTAAACAGGGTGCATTTCACCACGGGCGGTTCTACTGCGGTGGATTCCGCAATTCGCTTCATTCACTTCCGCAACAATCTGCTTGGCAAGCCCACGAAGAAGAAGATCATTTCTCGGGTGGCAGCCTATCACGGCGGCACTTATCTGACCGCATCGTTGAGCGGCAAGCCGAGCGAAAAGGCCTGGCTCGATACGGACAAGTATCTGTGTCACTTCTTGCCTGACGTCACTCCCTACCGCCGACCTGAGCACCAGAGCATGGAGGACTTTCTCAAAGAGAAGGTCGCGGATCTCGAAAACGCAATTCTTGACCTCGGCCCGGACAATGTTGCGGTTTTCGTCGCCGAGCCAGTGCTCGGATCTGGTGGCGTGATTGTGCCGCCAGCCGGCTACCACAGGCTCTGTCTGGAAATCTGCCGGAAATACGATGTGCTCTATCTTTCCGACGAAGTCGTGACCGGCTTCGGCCGCCTCGGACACTGGTTCGCCTCCGAGGAGGTTTTCGGCATCGTTCCGGACATCATCACTTGTGCAAAGGGTATGACCTCTGGTTTCGCCCCGATGGGCGCGGCAATCTTCTCTGACCGGCTGTTCAAGGACCTGGAGGGAGAGGTTTCGCAAGGAGCCTATTTCACGTCCGGTTTCACCTATTCCGGTCACCCGGTTTGCGCCGCCGCGGGGTTGAAGAATATCGAAATCTTCGAACGCGATGGTGTTCTGGAACACACGCGCAGGGTGATCCCGCATTTCCAGAAACGGCTGGCCGAAATGCTTGATCTGCCCATCATCGCCGATGTGCGCGGAATGGGACTGATGGGCGCCATCGAGTGCTCCTTGACCCGCGACGGTAAGTCGAGCCCGGACATCGACGCAACCATTGGCGCCGTCATAGACGCGCGTTGCCAGGATTTGGGTTTGATGGTCCGTCCCTACGGCAACATGGCAATCTTCTCGCCACCGTTGATCATCACCGAAGCCCAGATCGATGACCTGTTCGACTTGTTGACCCAGGGCGTCAAGGAAGCCACCGAAGAGCTGCTGCGCCAAGGGCTGGAACTGGAACCGGTGCAGGGATGACCCCGCACCGAAGATGAATCCACACACCAATCAAAGGGGAACGTTATGGCGAATTCTTTCATCCGCGCATTGTTGGGCGGGGTGACAGCCATTGCCTGCGTAGGAAGCGCAGCCGCAGGTACCGGCAATCTCGTTATCTACAACTGGAGCGACTATCTCGATCCTGCTGTCATAGAAGCTTTCGAGGCGGAGACCGGCATCAAGGTCACCTACGACACCTACGATTCGAACGCAATCCTGGAAACCAAGGTGCTGGCGGGTGGCTCCGGGTATGACATTATCGTCCCGTCGAGCAACGGCGCGGCCCGCCTGATTGAGGCCGGCATGCTCCGAAAAATCGACAAGGAGAAGATCCCTAACCTTGAACATGTCTGGCCGAAGATTTCCAGAATGATCGAAACCTTCGATCCCGGCAATGAGTATCTCGTTCCTTACAATTGGTGGACCTTCGGTGTGGCCTACAACACCGACATGCTGAACGAACGGCTGGGTCCGGATTTCCCGAAGTCATGGGACCTGCTGCTGGACCCCAAGATCTCGTCGACGCTGGCCGCGTGCAACATCCTGATCGTCGATTCCCCGGTCGATGTCCTTGGCGCGGCGTTGATCGACCTGGGACTTGACCCAAACACTACGGACAAGGGCGAGATTTCTGCTGCGGGGGAACATGTGGGTGCGGTGCGCGAAAACATAGCCCAGATTTCAGCCGACGGAGTGGTTGCGGCTTTGTCCAACGGCGACGCCTGCCTCGGTCTGACATGGAGCGGGGATGCCTATTGGGCCGCGGAAGGCGCCAAGGAAGCCGGTAACGGCGTCAAACTGGACTTCTTTATTCCCCAGGAAGGAACGCTGTTGGATCTGGACTGCTTTGCAATCTTGAATGAGGCAAAGAATGTCGACGAGGCCCATGCGTTCCTGAATTTCCTGATGCAGCCCAGCGTCGCGGCGCAGAACGCGAACTTCATTCGATACGGCAGTGCCAATCTGACTGCGCAGTCCGGGATTGAAAGGGAACTCCTCGATAATCCCGCTGTCTATCCGACCGATAAGACCTTCGAGCGCCTGACGACGCCCGTTGTGCAGGACCGGAAGACCGAGCGCTTCTACACCCGCACCTGGTCGAAAGTACGCACAGGTCAGTAATCGGGCCAACGTGCCGTGTCACCGGCATGACAGCCCGCCCCCGGATCCTGAAAGGGGTTCGGGGGAGAGTTTCTCGTCCTTTGTGTTGCTACAGGAAATGCCATCCATGAACCTGCAAACACGCAAGCCATCTTCCTTCCGACCAGCCGCGGCCATTGCCCGTTCTGAACAGGTGGGAGAACCCATGATCCGCTTTGAGAACGTGACCAAGGCCTATGGAAGCTTCACTGCAATCTCGGATCTGTCACTCGACATTCACCAAGGTGAATTCTTCTCATTGCTCGGCCCTTCCGGGTGCGGCAAGAGCACGATGATGCGCATGCTCGCCGGCTTCGAGAGCGTGACATCTGGTCGTATTCTCTTGGACGGCGTGGACCTGACCGGCATGCCGCCGAACCGGCGGCCCATCAACATGATGTTCCAGTCATTCGCCTTGTTTCCGCACATGAACGTTGCTCGGAATATCGGCTTCGGATTGAAACAGGCTCGCTGGCGCAAGCGTGACATAGCGGACCGCGTCGACGAAATGCTGGCGCTGGTCCAGATGGAAAATTTCGCCGACCGGAAGCCGCACCAGCTATCGGGTGGACAGATGCAGCGGGTGGCCCTGGCACGCTCGCTCGCCCTGAAGCCCAAGGTTCTGCTTTTGGATGAGCCTCTGGGTGCGCTCGACAAGAAGCTTCGCGAAGAAACCCAGTTTCAGCTCATGGACGTTCAGGACCGGCTCGGACTGACCTTCATCATCGTCACCCACGATCAGGAGGAGGCAATGACCGTGTCCTCCCGGATCGCGGTCATGAAGGATGGCAAGTTGCTTCAGGTCGGGGAACCCTCCCGCATTTACGAACATCCGGCAAATGCCTATGTCGCTGACTTCATCGGCAATGTGAACCTGCTTCCGGTCCGGATCTCGGCAACGGATGGTGAACTGATCGACGTGACTTGGGGCAATGGCCGCAACATGGTCATTCGGCCACAGCCGGAAGACCGTCTGAGCGCAGGTGCTCAGAAGACGCTGGTTCTGCGACCTGAAAAAATCCACGTGTCCAAGGAGCGCCCCGAGGAAGCCTTTAACATCAACATGGTCGAGGGTGTCGTGGAGGAAATCTCGTATATTGGCAGTGTATCCACATTCCACGTCCGTCTCGATGATGGCGTTCTCATCCGCGCCCAGGAAGCCAACCGCCTCCTGGCGTCCCGTCGCGAGATTGATTGGGACGACCGGGTCTGGCTGAGTTGGCGGGCCGGAGCATGTGTGATTATCGAGTCATAGGGTCCGCAAAATGAGAAAAGTCTCCCTGCGCAGCCTTATGATCGCCGTGCCGTATGTATGGCTGCTTCTGTTCTTCCTGATTCCCTTTCTGATCGTCGTAAAAATTTCCTTGTCGGACTCCATCACGGCAAGTCCGCCCTACACACCGCAACTGACCGTTCAGGACGGTTTGGCAGGACTTTGGGCCGCGCTCTCCGAGTTCGACTTTGAAAACTATGTCTGGCTCATTGAAGACGGCGTCTACCTGAAAGCCTATCTGTTCAGTCTCAAGGTCGCGGCAATTTCGACACTGGTGAGCCTGTTGATCGGCTATCCGATCGCCTACGGCATGGCAAAAGCCCCCAAGCGTTGGCGCAGCACTTTGCTGCTGTTGTTGATCCTGCCGTTCTGGACCAGTTTCCTGATCCGGATCTATGCCTGGATCGGCATCCTCAAGAGCGAAGGTTATCTCAACATCGCGCTGCTGAAGCTCAGGCTGATCAACGAACCCTTGAACATTCTCTACACCGATGCCGCTGTCTATATTGGCATCGTCTATTCCTATCTGCCCTTCATGATTCTGCCGCTCTATGCCTCTCTGGAGCGCATAGACGGACGGCTTCTTGAGGCCGCCGAGGATCTCGGGTGCGGCTCTGTCTCTGCATTCTGGCAGGTGACGTTTCCTTTGTCCCTGCCGGGCGTGATCGCAGGCAGCTTCCTGGTCTTCATTCCGGCTATCGGTGAATTCGTGATCCCGGATCTGCTCGGAGGCTCGGCAACGCTGATGATTGGCAAAACCCTGTGGCTGGAATTCTTCGCCAATCGGGATTGGGGCGTGGCAAGCGCTGTGGCCATCGTGCTGCTGATGATCCTGATCGTGCCGATCGTATTGTTTCAGCGCCATCAGCAAAAGCATCAGGGAGAACTGGGATGAACCGCCGTTTCAACACATTCAATCTGACGGCGCTGACGTTCGGTTTCGGTTTCCTATACCTGCCGCTGTTGCTGGTGATCATCTTTTCCTTCAACGATTCCCGGCTGGTGACGGTGTGGGGCGGGTTTTCCACCAAATGGTACGCTGTGGTTCTGGCCAACGAGGCCTATATGGAAGCGGCCTGGATCACCTTGCGGATCGCCGCCCTCAGTGCATCGCTGGCCACCGTGCTCGGCACCCTGAGCGCCGTCGTCATGGTGCGCATGGGCTCGTTTCCGGGTCGGACCCTTTATTCCGGCATGATCTATGCGCCGTTGGTGATGCCAGAGGTCGTGACCGGCCTGTCGCTGCTTTTATTGTTTGTCGCCATTGGCATAGATCGCGGCTTCTGGACGATTACCATTGCGCATGTGACCTTTTCCATGTGCTACGCGTCCGTGGTGGTTACGTCGCGATTGCGCACCTTCGACAGGTCTCTGGAGGACGCGGCTCGCGATCTTGGCTGTTCGCCGTTTTCTGCCTTTTGCCAGATCACTTTGCCGATCATTGCCCCGGCTGTGATGTCCGCCTGGTTGCTGTCCTTCACCTTGTCGCTCGACGACCTTGTGATCGCAACTTTCACCTCCGGCCCAGGCTCCACCACACTACCAATGAAACTTTATTCCTCCGTCCGGCTGGGTGTCTCGCCCGAGATCAACGCGCTGTCGACCATGCTAATCGGCATTGTCGCTTCCGGCGTCCTCATCGCGTCTCTGGTTAACCGGAGGCAGGAGCGGCGGCTTGAAAACGAAACACGCGCTGCAGCGCCAGCGTGAAATCAAACCAAACAACTGGATACGGCAATGAAATACAACATGACCGAATTCTACATTGACGGGACCTGGAAAAGGCCAGTTAGCGACGCCACCGCCGATGTAATCAACCCGGCGACCGAACAATCGATCGGACAGCTCGCCCTTGGAAACGAGGCCGACATCGATACGGCAGTGGCCGCTGCCAGGTCTGCTCTCCCGGCCTTTGCGCGCACGAGCCGGGAGGAACGGGTTGCGCTGCTAAAGAAGGTGCTTGAGGTTTACACCGCCCGGATCGATGATTTTGCAAAAGCGATTTCCCTGGAGATGGGGGCCCCGATCACCATGTCACGCGAAATGCAGGCGCAGGTCGGGATCGACCATCTCAAGGCCGTGATTTCTGAGCTGACGGAACTCGGCTTCGAGGAGACGTTGGTCAATGGAGATACGCTGGTGCGGATGCCGGTTGGCGTCTGCGGACTGATCACGCCGTGGAACTGGCCGATCAACCAGATCGTTCTGAAAGTGGCACCAGCCCTGGCGGCCGGCTGCACCATGGTCCTGAAACCTTCTGAGCTGACGCCACTCTCGGCGATCCTCTACACCGAAGTGCTGCACGAAGCCGGAGTTCCGGCTGGTGTCTTTAACCTTGTGCATGGCGAAGGGTCTGTCGCCGGGGCTGCGCTGTCGCGGCATCGGGATGTGTCAATGATGTCCTTCACTGGCTCCACCCGGGGTGGCGTTGACGTCACCAAGGATGCGGCTGAAACCGTCAAAAAGGTTGCCTTGGAACTGGGCGGAAAATCGCCAAACCTTGTGTTTGCGGACTGCGATCTGGAATCTGCGATTTCGGAAGGTCTGGAGGCTTGTTTCATCAATACAGGCCAGAGCTGCGATGCCGCCACAAGAATGCTTGTGGAACGCAGCGTCTATGATCGCGCGGTTGAGATTGCACAGGCTAAATGTGCCGAAATGTCAGTGGGCGATCCGGCGAAATCCGGGGGTCATATGGGACCGCTTGTTAGCGACCGGCAACTTTTCCGCGTACAGGCCATGATCGACATCGGCATTTCGGAAGGCGCGCGGGTGATCGCCGGCGGTCCAGGCAAACCGGAAGGATACGAGACCGGATACTACGCGCGCCCGACCGTCTTTGCAGACGTGGACAATGCGATGCGCATTGCGCAGGAGGAAATATTTGGCCCGGTGCTGGTGATGATCCCTTTCGACGATGAAGAGGAGGCGATCGCCATCGCGAATGACACACCTTACGGGCTTTCGGCCTATGTTCAAACGGCTGATAATGCCCGGGCCGCCCGCGTTGCGCGCGCTCTGCACTCCGGCATGGTCAACATAAATGGGGCCTTTCTCGGTGCCGGTTCACCCTTTGGCGGAGTGAAGATGTCCGGGATCGGCCGTGAAGGTGGCCGCGAGGGCATAGCGGAGTATCTGGAAACCAAGGTCATCGCCATCCCGCAATAGGGTTCCAACCCTTCCTGCAAAAACCGAAAGGCAGGAAGGGCATATATCGCACAAACCTTCAGTCTTGACACTCGGGGCTTATTCGAGACCCAGCCCGCCGGATAAGGTCTACCAGGATGCAGTCCCTTCAACGGATCTATGACGACCATGCCTACACACCAACCCGAAGGGTCGGCACTGTTTGGGAAAGCACACTGCCATTACCTAGGCCCTGCCCTTCTCTGGTTGGCGACCACCGGGCCGATGTCGTCATCATCGGTGGCGGATTTACTGGCCTGAGCGCGGCGCTGCATCTTGCCAGGGATCACGGTATTGAGGCGACTGTGCTCGACGCCGCGCAACCAGGCTGGGGTGCCTCCGGCCGCAATGCAGGCTTTTGCGGATACGGCGGTGCCAAGCTTTCCGACGGCCGGATGACGAAGCTATACGGTGAAGACCAGACGCGTTGCTTCTATTCGGCTCAGGGTGAGGCCATCGAGCTCGTCCGCAGTCTATTAAAGGAGCAATGCATCGATGCGGATACCCAACCGGAAGGAGAATATTGCCTGGCCCACAGCGCCGCCGCCAAGACCACCCTGCCTGCCCATGCAGCAAGCCTCAAGAAATTCACCGGCCACACCTGTGACCTACTTGCAGCGGAGGAATTGCGCGCCAACGGTGTTCATGCCGAGGGGCTTCATGGTGGACTGCTGCTGCCCAAGGGCTTTGGTCTCAATCCGGGCAAATACGTCCAAGGCCTCGCCCAAGCGGCGGAAAAAGCCGGCAGCCGAATCTTTGGCAACAGTCCGGCAATTGAAATCCGCGAGCTGGAGAATGGCCGGTACCAGGTAGACACCCCCACCGGGCGGATCCTGGCGGACCGACTGATCGTCGCGACTAATGGTTACAGTAGCGACAACCTGCCCGACTGGCTGCGCGGCCGCTATCTTCCCGTGGTGTCGCACATGCTGGTTACACGCTCTTTGAGCGACCAGGAATTGCAGTCTCAGGGCTGGACAAGCAGGCGAATTGCATTCGATACACGCGGACTTCTGCACTACTTTCGGCTCCTGCCGGATGGGCGGATGTTGTTCGGCATGCGCGGAACCAGCGATATTACTCCGAAGAGCCAAGCGCACATGGGCAGGTTGGTGCGGAGGCATTTCGAAGCGATGTTCCCGGAATTCACGGCTGCGGAAACAGAGTTCCACTGGAGCGGTCTTGTGTGCCTTTCACGAAATCTGGTTCCCTATGTCGGGCGGATCGGCGACTGGCGGCACGCGTGGACCGGTCTGGCCTACCACGGCGGGGGAGTCGCGATGGCGACCTATGCCGGGCGGATGCTCGCCGGCCTAACTGCGCAAAAACCCGATCCCAGCCCTTACCCGGAGTTCATGGCAACGGGGCTGCCCCGCTTCCCCATACCGCGCCTGCGTCGGCACGCCTTACCTTTTGCCTTTGCATTTTACGGTCTCATGGATCGGTGGTGAGCACTGGACCAATAGCCTGCCCTCCGGGGAGTATGTGTCGCGGATGTCCCGCAGCAATGGGTAAAAGGCACAGTCTGCTGACCCGGACCTTCAACGGATCAGAACAGACCGTCCATGGACAGATACCGTTCTCCGCTGTCGTATAGGAAGCAGACAATCTTCCTGTCCGCTAGATCGAGTGACTTCCGGACTTGATCTGCACCCCATACGGTCGCGCCGCTGGTCGGGCCGACAATCAGGCCTTCGGCCCTGGATACAATTCGAGCCCATTCGAACGCCGTATCATCGTCAATCAACAGAATGTCGTCCACCAGGTCACTGACACGCTTGAAATTCTCGGTCACCAGACCGGGGCCTATTCCGTTGATGCGATGCGGTGCGGATGCGCCACCGGAGAAAACGGGGCTTGCCTTGGGTTCCACTCCGATGATGCGAACTGCTGGATCCTTCTCCTTGAAATATCGCGACAGCCCGTCAAGCGTGCCACATGTTCCTAGACCGATCACGACGGCACCGACTTTGCCATCTGTCGCCCGCCATATCTCCGGTCCGGTTGACAGATAGTGCGCCTCACCGTTTTCCCCAACACTATGCTGGTTGACAAAAAAAGTGTTCTTTGGATCGGCGTCACAGAAAGCAATAGCTCGATCACGCGCGCCGCGCGTGTGCTCGCTGGCAGGTGTCAATACCAGTTCAGCGCCATAAGCGCGCATCAGTTTCTGGCGCTCAACGCTACAGGCCTCGCTCATGAAGAGGCGAACGCGGAACCCCAGAACCGTGCCGATACTGGCCAGCGCAATGCCGGAATTGCCGCTGGTTGCCTCGACAACGACTGTGGAGGAGGTGATTTTTCCCGACGCCACGGCTTTTCGAACCAGGTTCAGCATTGGCCGGTCCTTGATGGAAGTCGGGTTGAGGCATTCAAGCTTCGCCACGATCCTGCCGGCGCACCCGGGAAAGGTTCTATCCAGCGTCATCATCGGTGTATTGCCGATTAGCTCCAGAACATTTTCAGCGATCATCGGACATCCCCCTGGGAACTGCTGGATACATAGATCGGACTCGACCAGGCCTTGTGCCCGTCCTCCTGCGTTACCTTGACAAAGAATTTGTTTTCCTTCTTTCGCGAGAGCGGCAGCTCTACGCATTGATCGAACGAACAGGTCTTGAGGATTTCGGGCAGTCTTTTCACGTTGAAGCGAATGTCCATACCGCCGCAATTTACCGTTTCACCGTCGGCGTCGAGCGATCGCATCGCAAACCTCCCACCCTCGAAATTCGTATCGATGATCACGTCGCCTTCCATGGCTGCTGCGTCGACCCAGATATCGATCGCCGCCTCGCCTCCGGTCGTGACCGCGGTCCAGATGATTTCGCTGTCAGAGACCTGTTTAGGTTGCTCGTTGTGGTTCCAGAAATTGACGGCCGCGTACCGTTCTATTTCACCGCCGCTTAGCCTTAGTTTGCCCTGCCAGCGCACAAGCCGACCGCGGCCGCGGTAACGTTGACCCGCAACGGTGACACGTATCCGGTTTCCAAGCTCGCGCTGCTCCCATGTCCGGTATGTCCTGATGAGTTCTGTCGCATCGAATATTTCGACACGCTCGATCGGGGCCGATCCCTCAACGCGAAGGGCCAGCCGCATGGACTCGTTACCGGTTTCAACGACATCTCCCATGAGGCATTGAGTTGCCGGAGATGTCGACGAATCCGGCTGAAGCACCCGGCAGCCATTGTCAAATTGTCCGGCCACATCCAGGAATATCCGTGCCCCGGTCGTGGCATAATGGTGGCGCTTGCGGAATTCAGCAAACAGCGCATCCCTATTGAGACGCGGCAGCAGATGGCAGGTAAGCCCGCCGTAGGAGCCGAAACTGCTGTCACCGGGATAGCTCGCCCCGGGTCTGCCTTTATGCCCATCGCTTGAGCCAACGATGCCGACGCGATATCCCATTTCAATCGCGTCTTTCAGGATCCATTCGAATGTGCCCCAGGCGGAGTGAATCTCGACCGACGGTTCAAGCTTCGCTTCAAAAGCATATTTGACGTCCGCATGCCGGCCGCCAACATGCGCGACGACGATCGCGTCCTCGCCTTCGAGCCGGTCAAACAGATCCGGCAACCTGTGGGCATCTTTGTCCGTGCGGGTGCGGTCTGCGATCAAGGCGCGGCTTGAACGGTAGATCGGCCTGCCCTCACCCCGGTACCACACATTGTGGTCGCCACCCGTGCCGGTATTCCCCGACCACTCGTAACCGGGGACCGCTAGAAACCGGTCGTCTTCGTTAAACTCCGCCGTCAGACAGTTGAGCTCCTGCCAGAAGGCGTCCGTGATCTGGAAATCATTTCCTTGATGACCGCAAATGTCGAGGAAAGACTTGTTTCGCGCAAAGTCGAAATACTCCCTTGCAGTGTTGATACCGATCGTCTCCCCACTCTGGCCATGCATATCGCTCCAGAAATGGGCGAAGGAACAAGGTTTGATCACGATAGGGTTTGACATTGCGAGGAGGTTTCCACGTTCGTCGTGCGCGCGTATCGTGTACGTTCCCTCTTCCTCCACTTTCAGTCTTTCGGCAATTTGCACGAATTCGCCTGGCAGAAAGGTTACGTTTTCTGGCAGGCCGTCTACCCTACCTGTCGCCGACAGCCGGATCGTCTGGTCGATCTTGTCAGATGGGTTGCCCCACACATCTTCGGCCTTGATTGAGATCCGGAAAGGTTCTCCGGGACGGCGCAGTGTTGGTGCGACGATTTTCCAAACCGCCGGCACTGTTGGAACGACCGAAACATACGGTGTTCGCGCCTCCGCCAACGGAACGTAGTCGTAAGTGGCATAAGCATCCACCAGAACCTGGAAGGTCAGTTTGCTTTCGCAGAATGTCTGAAGTTGCAGGCCAGGCGATCCGTTGCGCTTGTCACCCAGTCGCAGCGTAATCGTGTCCCCTTCCTTTAGATACCGCAGGCAACGGATAAAGATCGACTTGTTCCAGGGGCGGATATTTCGGCGCGTTTCGATCGAAACCTCAAGAGGCGCTCCATTCGACGCTTCAGCAGTCACATATCCCGGTTGTGTAGGCTCTGTCGTCTGTAGCGGTGAGCCGTCAAAATGTCCGCGCATGCCGATCTTGACACTGCCTTGGTCATCGATACCGAACAGTCCGGCGGTATAGACCAGAGTAAGACTTTGCCAACTTCGGACTTCGAATGGTCCGCGCGGCTCAAGCGTCGCCGTGCCCATAAGATCTGGGCGATAGTCGTTGTATGGCATGATTGATTTCCTTGCCGGACTAGGTTTTTGCGTGTGACTTCGTGCGGCGCAGGGATTGTGCGCCGCGAAGGACTGAGACCAGCGCCGCGATAGCAAAGCAGGCGATCGCGACGGGGCGTTCGAGAAAAATGCCGAAACCATTGTCTGAAAGAAGAAGCGATTGGCGAAAGGCCTCTTCAGCGCCTCGCGCCAGGACAAACCCGATGATAAATGCCGCGATCGGGAATCCGGACTTGCGCATAGCATAGCCGATAACACCGAAAATCAGGGCGACACCAATGTCAAACACGCTGTTGTTGCCTGAATAGACAGCCGAGAACGCGGTGACGAAAACGAACGGATAAATGATACGTGGCGGCAGATAGGCAATCATTCTACCGACCAATGGGGCACCGAAATAGCCGATCAAGCCGTAAGCGAGGATACCTATCAGTCCTGCAGAAAAGAGCCCGAATACCAGCGCAGGTTCGCGGTCGAATATCATAGGCCCCACCTGAATACCGTGTATCGTGAATACGCCAATCAAGATTGCCGCTATCGTACTGCCGGGGATCCCCAGCGTAAGCAGCGGGATCATGCTTGGTCCGGAGACGGCGTTGTTGGCGGCTTCGGGCGCTGCGACACCCTCGGGCACACCGGTGCCCCATTCGCCGGACCGCTTCGACCTGCGTCGTTCCTCGCCATAGGCGACAAAGCATGCGACCGACGATCCGAGGCCAGGCAGCATGCCGATCAGAGACCCGATTACCGAACTGCGAAACATGGTTGGAACCAGCCGAAGGAATTCCGGCATAGGCAGCCGCGATCCTTCGCGGGAAGATCGAAAGTTGACGTCTTCGTCGCCCTTTGAATGAACCATTTCGGCCTGTACCAGAACTTCCGCGAAAACGAAGAGCCCGATAAGCAACGGCACCAACGTGAAACCGTCTTCCAGTTGAGGAAATCCAAGGGTCATGCGTGAGTAACCGGAAATCGGATCGGTACCGACCAGGGCGAGAAATCCTCCGGTGGCCGTGGCAATCAGTCCTTTGACGACTGACTCGCCGACCACACTCCCGATCACTACGAAAGCCATCATCATGATTGCAAAATACTCGGGCGGTCCGAGTGTCTTAGTGAATACCGCGATCTTGACGGCACCGAAAATTAGCAACAATTCGCCCAGGAAGTCGCCGAAAGCTGAAGCGACTGCACTGACCTTTAGAGCCTTACCTGCCTGCCCCTTTCGGGTCATCGGGTAACCGTCGAGCATGGTCGCGGCAGATGCGGCGGTGCCGGGAGTATTAAACAGGATCGCCGAGATCGACCCGCCATAGCGCCCGGCCTTGCCCAGGACGTAAAGCAAGGCCAGCGCTGGCAACGGCTCGAGATGGAACGTCAGCGGAAACAGGAGCGCGATTGCGGCAGCCGCAGTCAGCCCCGGCAGAGCACCGACCAAAACACCGCACAGCGCCCCGGCCAGTATCAGGCCCAACGTCAGCGGTTCCGAAAATACTGTCGAAAATCCCAGGATAATTTCAGACATCGCCTGTCCCCTTTCCCCTCAAAGAACCATGGCGAGGAGATCCCGGGGATCGTGAAGCCCGAGCATTCTGATGAAGAAGATGTAGTATCCGGCTGAAGCCAGGGCGGAAATCGCCGCCAGCAACGTCATGCGACGCGTGCCGAAGGACCAGAGCAGTATTGCCAGTGCAAGGAAGATCACAGGTGTGTATCCCAGCACCCGGATACCAAATGTGCAGATCAGTCCGGCAGCCGCATAAGCCAGGAAGACCGAGACCGGAGCGAAAGTGGCGCTGCTGCCGTTTTCACTTTGTCTACGTGAACTTGTCCCAAGGACGATGGAAAGCAGCATGATCGCTGTGGCAAACGCGATCGCTACGATACCGGGTCCGACAGGATCGTCACCGGTATCCTCAACGCCAAAGGCGACGAGAAGAAAGAAACTGCCGACAAGGAAGGAGACAACTGCGGACATCATTTGACGGGTCATCGCGATTTTCTTATCCGTTCTCTTGATTTGATTGAGACGGCCCCACATAGCCCGCAAGGCCGTCGTCACGTCACTTTTTGAAGATCTGCGCGATCACGCCCACCAGATTTGCCCGAAGAACATGCATCCGGTTTTCTGAAGCCACCGGAGACATGTATCTGGGCGACAAGCCCGCGGCTGTTGTGGCCTCCTCATAGCTCTCCGAAAGCGCAACCTTTTCGATGGACGTTGTGAGTGCGTCCACAATTTCGGCGGGAATATCGTCGGGAGCAAAAACCATGATCGGGCCAGACCAATCAATGTCAGGCAACCCGGCGTCACTTAGAGTTTGAACGTATTCAAAGTTCGGATCCCGCTCGTTGTTCATGACCGCAAGCGGTTTGATTTCGCCTTCATATCCACTGGCCGATTGCAGACCCGCAACTGTGAAATCGACCTCGCGGGCAATCAGCGCTCCTCTGGCAAGCGCGCCCCCCTTGAAAGGAATGTCTTTGGCGGACACGCCTATCGTTTCGAGCAGCGTGAAGCCGCCAAGTGTCTGAAAACTCCCCCGCCCGGCATGCGCCCATTTCAAGGAGCCAGGATTTGATTTTGCGTAGTCTATCAGTTCGCCAACCGTTTCAAACTGGCTGTCGGTCGGCACCATTACAGCTGTTTCCAGCCGCCCAATGCTCCCCAGAACGATGAAGTCTTTTTCCGAGTCGATTTTCGACTTGTCACCGTCGATTATCTCCTTGGAGATCATAGTCCCGGCGTTGGTGACTAGCAGCGTGTACCCATCACCATCTGCCTCCGCAGCATCCTTGGCGGCAATACTGCCAGCGGCGCCAGGCTTGTTCACGACCACGACCGGTTGTCCAAGGTCTTCGCGCAGACCATCGGCAATCAGCCGGGCATAAATGTCATTGCCACCGCCGGGCGCAAAGCCAACCAGGATGGTGATTGGTTTTTCGGGATAATCGGACAATGCCGGTGCCGCCATTGGCAAGCTTGCAGCAAATGCAATTGCGGCTCCCAACAGAGTTGACTTGATCTGAGAGTAAGGTCGATCAGGTATCATGCATCAATCTCCTGTCTCCATAGCAGCGCTGTAAGCTGAGAGATCCGTGCTCCATGCGCCTAATTATGAGAGTACGCGGCATAAGAGCGTCGGGCGTTGCAATTTTCAGGTCGACTCTTCGAAAAAATGCAATAATCAATCAAAGCAACAACGGCCGTGGTGATCCTATGAAGCTTAAGACCCTTACCGCGCTTAACATGATTGTGACGCGCGGCAGTCTGAATTCGGCGGCCCAGGAGCTGAATATCAGCGAGGCAGCATTGAGCCGCCAGATCACCAGACTTGAGGCGTCAATCGGACTGAAGTTGTTTTCAAGGAGCGGCAGAACACTCTCACCAACCGGCGAATGCATTGAACTTTTGAGGAGGATTGAACCCTCCCTGCAGGAATTGGAACGCATCAACGAAGTTGCTTCGGAGATAAGGCGTCTGCCTCTACGACGGCTGCGCCTGTCGGTAATGCCACGGCTCGTTTCCGCTGTCACCCTTCCCGCATTGTCGAGCTTCCTAAACGAGCAGCCCGACCAGGATGTCTCGCTCATTGTTGAAGGCCGATCCCTGATCCTGCGAAGTGTGTTGAACAGATCGTGTGATCTCGCGCTCGGCTCACTGCCCATGCATCACAGCAACCTCGTCTCAGAGCATCTTTGTTCGCTACCGACCGTAGCCGTGCTTCCTCCAAACCACAGATTTGCGGACAGATCATCACTCAAGCTTGGAGAGCTCGCAGACGAAGCGTTCATACTCTTGCCACCGAACACCATGATTGGCATTCGGGCGCAGCAAATGTTCGATGAAGCGGGTATGACACCGATTTCGCGGCTTCATGTTTCAAGAGTCGACGATTGCTGCGCCTTCGTCGCAAAGGGGCACGGGGTGGCAATCCTCGATGCATTGATGCCTGATTGGGCAAAGAATTCAGTACGATTGGTACCGATCGAAAGTGCGCCGAAGAGCAGTTTTGGGTTCATTCGGCGATCTGACGAGGAAGTCACGCAGACTGCCGGTCACCTTATGGACCTGATCAAAGATAGCACCACCCGCTTCCTTGGCACCATGACATCCCTTCAGCATTGACAGCTTGAGTGAACGGACAGCAAAACGCCGACCCAGTGCCGCATCGGCCCGAAATTCAAGCCCGGGAGACCTTTTTTTGGTATCAGGTCCGTCTGGGCGACGGCCATTCACCTTAGTTGCTGCGAGATTTCTGTTCCAGAAGGCGCAGCGACCTGGAAAGCAACCGTGCACTGGCTGCTCAAGGCTCCGTATCCCGAGCAGTGGATGTTTCCGCTCTCGTTCCTGACAAGTTCAAGATCGGCAATCTATTCGGGGAAACCGACCCAATCCGGCACCTCCCCGGCTGGGGGTTGCGGATAGTGCAGCCCGCGCTGTGACGAGAAACTCCGGTCCGCCTTGGGAACATAGGGGCCAGGGTCGTATCCCACGAGTTTTCCATCTACCACCCAGCCCTGATCGACATCAATTCCATAACAATGGGCGGCAAGAGCGGTTTCCAGGCTCCGGCGTACGCTGGCGTAAGTCGGATCGTCCGCCAAATTGCGTGTCTCGTCAGGATCGGTTTCCAGATCGAACAATTGAACCCAGTTGCCCGCCGGATACCAGATCAGCTTGTGGCGACCGTCGTGCATCATCCGCGAGGCACTATTGTTTTCCAGAACCTCTCCATAGAAGAGATTTCGTCTTTTCTCGCCGATCATGGATAATCCGTCGCACTCGGACGGCGTTTCAATATCCGCCAAATCAAGCAGCGTCGGCATGACATCCTGCAGGCCAACCAATCGATTATCCACTGCGCCTTTTTTGATCCTCTTGTCGTTGGCGGTGCCCATAAGGATCATCGGAATGCGGGCCGCCCCTTCATAAAACGTCCGCTTGGCATAAAGACCAAAGTCGCCAAGCATGTCGCCGTGGTCGCTACAAAAGGCAATGATGGTGTTGTCGAGTTCCCGCTCCTCCCTGAGAGTACCAAGCACGGCGCGAATCTGGTGATCGACATGAGTGCAGAGGGCATAATAGGCGCGGCGCATCTCGGCAAGAACCGGTGCGGACAATTCAGCATAGTAATTGTAGAGAGCCTTCAGCGCATGCGGGTGATCTTCCGCTCCAATGCCCCAGTCAGACCGAAGTGCCGCTTCTATTTCAAGTTGCCGGTAGAATTCCATGTAGGTCGTCAGTGGTGCCAATGGCGGATGTGGCGCTTCGTAGGAAAGCGTCCAAAAAGAGGGCCGTGTCGGATCACGACGCTTGATAATCCGGCACATCTGCTGGGTTGCCCAATTGGTCACGTGGCAATTTTCCGCCAGATGCCACTCCCGGTGAAGGTAGTTGTTGTTGGGCAGACCGTGCATGAATGCCTGGCCCGCGTGGCCCTGATCGTAAAGGTAAAGTGAATAATCATCGATCGCCAGATGGGGCCGTCCTTCTTCGGACAACAACACATCGTCATAGCCGATACGATCTCTCTCCGGAAAAACATGCAACTTTCCGACACAGTAGGCTTGATACCCTGCATCTCGGAAGGTTTGGGCCATCGTCGGCACTTCGGGCATTCTGCCAGACTTGCGGAACACCCTGTCGCCGTGTGTGCGCGGAGTCGTTCCTGTATAAAGAGAACGTCGGGCAGGAATGCAGATTGGCGATTCACTATACGCGCGCGGGAATACGACACCGTTACGGGCTATCTGATCGAGCGTCGGCGTCTGCACGGTCGCATGGCCGGCATAACCCGTCCGGCCTCCAGACCACTGATCTGCAATGATCAACAAGACGTTCGGGCGATCGGGAACATTGGTCACTATCGCTTCTCCTGTGCTCTGGCTTTGGACCGGTCAGCTGTCATTGTATTTTCTTTTATTGCCCCAAACCTGCATTGTGTCGCCTGGCCGAACGGTTCCCCACCCCTGCTTCTTCATTCGATTGCCGGGATGAGTATTGTCCGCCCCCCAAATCGCCTGGTAGGTATCGTATGATCCAACCCGAAGCTGTAGCCAGACAGCTGCAGCAATTAAAAACCCCCACCAACCCGGAATAAGCAACCACATCCACCTGGGCGCGTTTGCGGCCCACAAACCCATCAGGATGCAAACAAAAGCCACCACAATGAGCCCGTAGCCAAGCGATTTGTGCACTGCTTCAAACAGCAGCCTGTGCGGCGTCATGTCATAATGGTCTCCAATCAGGGACCCATCCGGTGCGGGTGAGGTCGGGCCGCCTTTGGATCCTCGAAGAAAGCCTGTCAGCCCCTGCAGGCAACCGAAAACCAATACAATGTAACCCAGAACCTTGTGCGAGTGCGCAGACACCCCTACTTCCTGTGAAAACAGTATTAAACCGAAACCTAAAAAGGTCAGGGCGATCGCACCGGATTGACCAATCCAATGAATCTTCCACCAGGCTGGATTGTCCAGTTCCTTGGGCCAGGACTGCCACGGCAAGATCTTGAAAAAGCGCGCTGCAAGCACGGCAACCGGGGCAATGACACCCCACGCCAGCACCATGATGCGTGCATGCCACGAAAGATAGAAATCAACCGCATGGGCTCTGGTAGGGTCCACTGGCTGCAGCATCCATTCGACAATGAGCGTCATTAGTCTTTCCAGCCTTTTCACATTGGTCGTGGTTCGCAGGTGTTCAGGTTTTGGAGAACAGGGGCCAAAGCAGAGCTCACCATTTCTTTCGCTCCAAATAGACATTCTCAATAACCGGGGGGTCGCAATAGGGATCGATGCTCTTTGGTGCAGGTTTGCCTTTGCATTCCGTGAACGCCCGGATCGTGCACGTGCGGCAGATGGCCGGTTCCACTTGTGCAACGGTGGCCTCGATTGCGTCGCCCTTCGAGGGATGCAGGTTTTCTGGCCCAAGCGCTTCCAGTACTTGCATTTTTTTGAGCGCTCGGACGATCGTGAAATGGGCCGCGACAATGTGATAATCGCCGCCGACTTCCCGAGCGTCCCTGATTTCCTGGATCAGGAGGTCGGCGCCGGCAAGATCCATCCGGCCCATTCCCTTCATTGAAAGAATTTTCAGCTTGCGACCAGGGAACTGTCGATCGACATGACGCATCTCACTTTCCACGTGTTCGACCGACGCGAAAAACAATGGGCCTTCAAGGCGCATAAAATTGATCTGAGGACATGATTTCAGATCATAATAAAGCACACCGCGCATTGAGCGACGGCCGCGCGACATTGCCGGCGTCATGACCGCAAGGTGCGGGCGCGCACTGCGGTGAAGAAAAACGCATAAGGAAGCAATGACACCGACAACGATCGCATTATCAAGTTTCGTAAGAAGTCCGGTCAGAAATGTCAGGACAAGGATGAGCGTCTCACTTCGTGAGTTCTCGATGATGTGATGGATTTCGCGAAACTGAACGAGGCGCCAGGCGACATAGATGATGATGCCGGCCATCGCGGGAACCGGAATGCGATCGACAAACGGTGCAAACATGAGCAGCAACACAAGCAAAAACGCTGCTGCAAAGATCGCAGAGACCGGCGTTCTTGCCCCTGACTCTGCATTGAGCGCCGAGCGGGTAAATGACCCTGAGCCAGCATAAGCCTGGAAGAACCCGCCAAGTGCGTTCGAGAGGCCCTGGCCAATGATTTCCTGATTGGCGTCGTAACGCTCATGACGGCGCAGGGCAAACGAACGTCCGATACTGATCGCCTCTAGCAGACCTACAAAGGCGACAGTTGCCGATCCTGGCAGAAGTTCGGCTATCATCGCCAGGCTGATGTTGGGCGGAGCAAAGCTGGGAATGACCGCCGGCAATGCGGAAAACATCGCGATGCCCGCACTGCGTGCTCCGGAGAGCTCTCCAACAATCACTCCAACAACAAGAGCCATAAGATAGGCAGGCAATTTACGGCTCATCTTCTGAAAAAGGATCAGAGACCCGAAGGTCGATGCCGCAATCATGAGGGCAAGCCAATCGGCCTGTCCGGCGTTACCGACGACAAACCTTAAGCGGTCAATCACGCCTCCGCCTTGTTCGATTTCAATTCCAAGCACGCCGCCAAGCTGGGACACGGCAATCAGGAGGGCGGCCGCCGCCGTGAATCCGACGATAACCGAATGCGAAATAAAGGAAATCAACCCGCCGAGGCGCAACATGCCCGCAGCAAGCTGAAAAAGACCAGCGACTATCGTCAAGGTAAGGGCCAGGTTCACATAGACGGGCGTCCCTGGAGGGGCCATTCCCGACAGTGACGCGAACATGACGGCGGAAATGGCCGTTGTCGGTCCCGAGACCATGATCATCGACGAACCCCATATTCCGGCTATAACCGGTGTGATCATCGCAGTGAACAGCCCGTATTGAGGCGGCAACCCCGCGATGACTGCAAACGCTACCCCCTGGGGCAAAACGATCGCCGCATTGGTGAAACCGGCGATGGCATCATCGCGCAACGAGTTCCCCGAAACTTGAGCGAACCACGGTCGAAACGGTTTGAATTGTGAAGTGGTCCGCGACATGAACTCAGCCATGCATTTCGCCTTAGATCCGTAGCTAGATTGCTCTCTCGAGAGTTGCGTCTACAGCGCGGAAACTTTCCTTCCGCAGCGTTTCCCTCATTTCAGGGTTTTCGCCCTGAGACGGCGTTTCGGGCGTCGCATGCGGCGCATCAGCATCGGAATTAACGGCCAGACCAGCACCAGCAGGGTCAGGCCCAGCAATGCCGCGCAGACCGGTTTTTCAAGAAACACGGTGGCATCGCCCCGGGACAACAGCATCGCGCGGCGGAAGTTTTCTTCCATCATCGGGCCGAGCACGATGCCGAGCATCATGGGTGCGGGCGAAAGCCTTGCCAGCACCATCAGATAGCCGATCACCGAAAAGACGAAGACAACAAGGAGATCGAAGGGGTTGTTGTTCACGCTGTATACGCCAACACAAATCAGCATCAAGATTCCCGGGAAGAGATACTTGTAAGGGATTGCCAGGATCTTCACCCAGATACCGATTAGAGGAATGTTCATTACCAGAAGCATCAGATTTCCGACCCAGAAGCTCGCCAGCAGCCCCCAGAAGATTTCGGGATGCTCACCAATCAATTGCGGGCCCGGATTGACGCCATGGATCAGGAGCGCGCCAAGCATAAGCGCCATCACGGCATCACCTGGAATGCCAAGAGCAAGCGTTGGAATAAACCCACCTTGCGCGGCCGCGTTGTTTGCCGTTTCAGGCGCGGTAATGCCTTCGATGGCACCTTTTCCGAAGCGACTGCGATCCTTGGCAACGCGGGTTTCGACGCCGTAGGCAACAAATGAGGCAATCGTTGCGCCAGCTCCCGGAAGCACACCTAAGAAAGTTCCAATCGGCGCGGCACGCAACATCGGCTTGATCATCTGTTTCAAGTCCGATTTCAGCGGAATCAACTCGCGCAGAGCAACCGCTCTGGCGGCACCACGATCGCTGCTCGACCGGCTGAGATTGTTGATGACTTCGGCCGCACCAAAGACACCCATCGCGACGGCGACGAGATTCAATCCATCGCCGAGATTAAGCAATCCAAAGGTAAAGCGGAAAGTGCCGGATGTGATATCGGTCCCCACCAGTCCCAAGACCAGGCCAATGACTACCATCACCAGCCCCTTGATTTGAGAACCGGGAGCAACGGTTGATGCGAGGACCAGGCCGAAAACCATCAGGGCAAAATATTCAGCTGAGCCGAAACCCAGTGCAAAGTCTGCAATCACCGGCGTAAAGGCCGCCAGACAGACAATTGCAAAACAGCTGCCAGCAAAAGAAGAAAATGTCGTCATGAACAATGCCGCGCCCGCCCGGCCCTGTTGAGCGAGTGGGTAGCCGTCAAGACACGTGATGGCACCAGAGGGCGTCCCCGGGGTATTTAGCAGTATCGATGCAATCGAGTTTCCGTACTGTGCTCCGTAGTAAATCCCCGCCAACATTATCAACGCCTGGGACGGTTCGAGATAAAACGTAATCGGCAGCAACATGGAAATAGCCGCCATAGCGCCAATTCCAGGCAACACACCGATAAGCATTCCGACCGTGACACCGACGAAACAATAAAACAGGGTTTGGAGGGAAAGTACTTCCCCGAAACCCAGGGCGAGGTTTGAGAAGATATCCATCAGATTACACCCGGTACAAGCTTGAACGGGATTGAGAGGGCGATTCCGAATACCAGGTAGACCGAAATCAAGAGGAACAGGAAAAGGCCAGTGAGACTGCGCCAGGTGTGGCTCGGGTCCGCGTGCCCGGAAATAAAGACAAGTGCCGCAGTCGCCGCCATAAGCCCAGCCGGCTCGATCAATAGCGCGAACGCCAGAAGCGCGGAAAGCACCAGAACGACCGGCCGCCAGACGATTCCGACCGCGGCCTCATCGCCGTCGTCATTCACAACAGCTACAAGAACGCCGAAGACGATGATCAGTATGCCTAGGCCAAGCGGCAAAAAACCCGGTCCCATGCGGGCTGCAGTGCCCAAATTGTAAGACAGCGCCTCGTAGATGACGAAGGCGCCAATCGCCGACATGACCAGTCCAGTGACCCGATTGCGGGACCTCAGACTTTTTGTATTTTCCTTAATTTCCAGACCCGACGACACTTTTCCCTCCTCCGGTCCGCGTCAGTGAGTAGTACGAACGGCCTACATCACACTAGCCTTTTCGCCGGGTGGCGGGGTATGCGTGACCCCACCCTCCGCGACAATTGCCTCCAATCCGCCAAGTGCCTCCAGACGCTTTTTTTGGTCTCGCTTTGCACGTGCATCCGCCGCTTCTGGATTTACAATTTTTCGCAATGCAGTCTCGAATTCCTCAAGAATGCTCTGATGCTGAGGATCTGTCGCCAAGTTGAAGCATTCTTCCGGATCCGCCTCAAGATCGTAGAGTTCGGCGCCGTAATGGGTGTAGTGGATATATTTGAAACGACCCTTGCGCAGCATCATGAGACCGGTGGGTGCACATGATGCATGATACTCGCAGAAGACTTCACGATCCGGATCGTATTGTGCCGCAGCAATGGTCAGCAACGATCGTCCCGGCAGGCGTTCCTCCTCGGCAGTCAACTCAATGCCGACGGTATGCAGCGCTGTCGGATATGCATCGACCAACGACACAGGCGTTTCACAAACCGTCCCGCCGGGCAATTGAGGATCAACCAGGATCATCGGAACATTTGCCGACTCTTCCCACATGGTCGACTTCCCCCACAAACCACGAGCACCCATGTGGTCACCGTGGTCCGAGAGGAACAAAATGGTTGTATTCTCGGCCTGTCCGCTGGACTCAAGCGCGTTTACAACTCTGCCGACATTGTCATCCGCAAAAGAGCACAAGGCATAGTAGTGAAGCAGCGCACGCCGTCGATGCGCATCATCCACGAAATAGTCGTCGAAGTTGTAGCCGTATCGGAATAGTCTCCACCACTCTCCTATCGAGCCGCTCATATCGAGTTTTTTCTTGGAAAGCTCAATGTCTCCAATCTCGTAGCGGTCCAGATACTCCTTGGGGACGGTCAGAGGAAAATGAGGTGCTATGAATGATGTGAACAGAACCCAGGGCTTTTCTCCCTGATCCTTCAACCTGGTCTCGAACCAGTTCTCCGTCAGTTCCGTGATTTTCCTGTCATAGCGCGTATACTGGCTGTCGCCCACAAAGACTTCGCGCGCAACCGACGCACTTTGAGGCCTTGCCGGCGGGTTCTCCCGTTCCAAACCAAAAACGTCGCCGCCGCCATAAACATGCATCGGCAGGATCTGCTCATCGATTCCGGTTGGATAGTCTTCGCCTTCGAAATGAAGTTTTCCGATTGACGTGAAACGGTGCCCCGTCTGCCGAAGCCTGTGCCCCCAGCTTTGCACTCTTCCGTCATACGCAAAGACATTATCCCAATACCCTGTCTGATTCGGGTATTGCCCAGTCGCGAAGGCCGCACGCGCCGGGATGCAGATTGGCGAGGTCGCGTAAGCATTCGTGAATCGGACGCCGTTCGACGCCAACCGGTCGATATTGGGTGTTTTGACGGTTGGGTTGCCGTAGCACCCAACCGCTTTGGATGCCATCTGGTCAACCATTATTATCAGGAGGTTTCTAGGTCTCATAGTGACAGCCGTTCTTCTGGTCTTGATTGCGCCGATCCTATTTGCCGAGGTCGATATTTGTGTCTTCGACAATCTTCTTCCAGCGCGCCACTTCGCTGTGGCCGAATGCCGTTTGAGCTTCGGGAGAACTGGGACTTGGGGTTGCTCCAACATTCAGAAACGATTGCGCGGTTTCCGGCTTCGCCAGAGTGGCGTTCAGTGCGTCTGACAGTTTGGAGACAACATCGGCTGGTGTGCCTGCGGGCACGTAGAGTGCGTGCCAGTTGTCCACATTGTAGTCCTCAAAACCGAGCTCCTGAAAAGTCGGAACGTCGTGCAGCACCGGAGAACGCTCTGGCGTGGAAATACCCAGCGCAGTCAAGGACCCGGAAACCACATGCGGCAATGCAGGTGGGATACCGGCGAAAAACAACTGAACCTCATTCGCCAGAACTGCCTTCGTTGCATTTCCACCTCCCTTGTAGGGAACCATGGTCATTTCAATGCCAACTTTTTTTGCGAAGTCCTCCGTCGACAAATGCTGCAGCGTGCCAACACCAGGAGTGGAATAGAAAATATCTCCCTGCTTGGCGCGCTCGATGAAACCCGGCATGTCGGTTGTTTCGAGGTCATTGTTCACGACAAATAGCAATGGCACCGAGGCGACCATTCCGACACCTTCAAAATCGTCGACAAAACTGTAGTTCAGGTCAGATCGCGTCGTCGGTGAAATCGAATGGACCGCCGTCATCATCATCATGGTGTAACCATCAGGATCTGAACGAGCGACGGACCCCGCAGCGATGGCCCCCGCAGCTCCTGGCCGATTGTCGGTGACGACCGGTTGCCCCAGGATCTGGCTCATCTCTTCCGCAATAATTCGCGCAAGCGTGTCTGGCGCCGATCCTGGTGCCGATCCGACAACAAGCGTAATCGGCTGATCGGGGAAATCTGCCGCCGCTTCCTGCACCGAAAGCGCAAAGCCGATTCCCAAAGCCACGGATAACCCAATCGCGGCTGCGCACCGCTTTGTTTGCAACTGCATTTATTCCTCCCAGAAATTCGTCGCAATCACACCAGCCGACGTAGTCGGTATGGCTCATTTCCATTTGGTATGCCATTTCTAAATATTGTGTACCAAATAATTCTAAGTGTGGCAACTCGCAAATTTTGGTGGACTTGGGTATGTCTTTGTGGACAGAAAATTCAGAGAGACAGCAAATTGAAGAATCAAAAAGAAGCGGCGCCAGTGAAACCGCTGCAAGTTGAGCGCGGCGATACCTTGGCCAACGTACTTCGGCGGCATATTGCCGACGACATATTGTCTGGAAAATGCGAACCTGGAACGCGTCTGGATGAACGTTCGCTCGCAAACGAATATGGAGTGTCTCGAACCCCGGTTAGAGAAGCTTTGCAACAGCTTGCAGCGGCCGGTCTTGTCAGCAGCAAGCCACATTCAGGAACAATCGTGCAAGGAGTGGAGATTGAACGCGTCGCTTCGCTGTGCGAGGCCTCAATCCTGCTCGAGTCACTCTGTGCCAAGCTGGCGGCAAGTAGAATCAGTGCGGTGGAGATCGGCCGTCTCCGCAAGATACACGAGCAATGTGAAACGCTTCACAAGTCTGGCGACGCTGAAGGCTATGCGCTTGCCAACCGGAAGTTTCATAGCGCGATTATTTCTGGTACGCAGAACACTGACCTGATTGATGCAGTCGAGTTCTGCCGCTTGCGCATTGCCCCTTTTCAACGCGCTCCGTTTCAGTCTGCCGACCGCCGAGCGGAATCCCAGAAAGAACACAAGCGGATAATCGAAGCACTGGAAGCCCGGGACGCTGCAAAAGCGGAACAAATGATGAGCGAACACCTGTCTGCGGCGGCAGTGGCGATAGATGACCACTTGCAGAATTTCTTTTCCTAACCGAGACGCTTGCCCTAACGCGCTGAAGCCAGCTCAATCGACTTTGGCTGATCATGCACGTGTTGAATTTGTGAAACATCGCAGATCAACTGGTTTCCTCCCGGCAACTCCATGATGGATCACATGCGGCCCATCTCGATAGCTCAACCAAAAGAGGCGCATACGATCCTGAATCAGGCAGGATCGAACGCCAGGCGGAAACCGCAATGAGACGTGGCGTTGTCGGGCTGTCGACCGGTTCGGGCAGCGATCCGGTAACGCCAGCAATAACTGCGGTGACAGAGGTATGATCCCCCCTTCAATAACCTTTCCTTTTCCCGGCGCGCTTTTTCGTTCCGCGATTTAGCCTTTGAGCTGAGAGACCGTATCCTGAAGAGGTCATGGCACCATTCCCAGACGTTGCCGCTCATGTTGTAAAGTCCGGCGGCGTTCGACTCGAAACTGTCGACCGGCGCGGTTCCGTAATAGGCGTCCTTGCAAGTATTTTGAGTTGGAAACTCGCCCTGCCAAATGTTGCAGGGCTGGAAGCCATCATCGTCCGGCTCCCTGTCCCCCCACGGGTAACGAACAAGTTCCGCTCCGCCTCGGGCGGCATGCTCCCACTCTGCCTCGGACGGCAACCGACCACCTGCCCATTCGGCATAGGCGACCGCATCGTTATGCGAAACATGGACAACCGGATGGTTTGGACGCGCAGACGCTTCCGTCTCTGGTCCGAGGGGAGTTTTCCAGGTAGCACCTTCGACGCTGTTCCACCAAGGCAGACCGGGTGGTTTCGGCCCCAATTCCTGGTCCAACAGACCGCGAAACACAAACGACCAGCCGATTTTTTCTGCTTCTGTCACATAGCCTGTACCCATTACGAATTTCGCAAACTCCGAAACGGATACGGTGCAGGCGGCCATTCCAAACGGCTTTAACTTGACCTTGCGAACAGGTCCCTCGCCGTCGGTGGGTATCTCCGGGCGGTTTGTCCCGACAACACTTGTACCGCCGTCAAACCAAATAATTTCGGTCACATTTTTCCCTTTGCAGATCCCTCTCTCCGTCCTTCATCGGAAATGTCTCTCCCGGCATGAAGCAAACGGCGATCATCTCATCAAATTGCTGACGGATTTTCTGGAGCACAAACAAAGTTTCTTGCAGTTTGCTCTTTTGGAGCCAATATTTCTGTAAAGTCAATTGAAAGTTCAAGTCCTGCCACATGCAATTGAAACAGCTTGAGGTCTTTGACGCCATCGTTCGTTCCGGGTCGATCTCGGCGGCTGCCCGAGAGATGGGGATGACTCAGTCCGCCGTCAGCAAAATTTTGGCCCGCTTCGAAGACGATCTCGGTTACGAAGTTTTCTATAGGCAGAACGGAAAGCTGGTACCTGCCCCCAGAGCATCATCCGTACTCGGACGGGTTCGGAAAGTTCTAGAGGCCATGTCCTCGCTTCGATCCGTGCGAGACAACCGCAATGACGCTGCGCAAAAGGTCCTCAGCCTGGTGACCGTTCCCAGCCTGGCTCACGCCGTCATACCAACAGTCCTGAAGCAGTTTTACGAGCTGCACCCCGAGACCCGAGTTCTCTTCGATGTTCGCACGACCCATGCAACCATTGATACGATGATCCGCCAGGCGGCCGATTTTGCGCTCGTGACGCTGCCGGTCTCTCACCCAACGCTAAGCGTTCAGCCCCTTTACCGCTCGACAAGTCATTGCTGCATACCTGAGTCGCATCCTCTTGCGAATAAGGAGCGGATTTCTGCCGAAGATCTGATCGATGAACCGCTTGTTCTGCTTTCGACCCGTCAGCCGACCCGGCAACAGATTGACGAGGCGTTTCGACGTAATGGAATACGCCCGAACGTCAAAATCGAAACAGCAAACGTTCTGGCGGCTTGCAGATGTGCCGAACAGGGCCTGGGTATTGCCATCGTGAATGCACTGATGGCTGGTTATACCGGCAGCTCGCGAGTGGCTATTCGTCCGTTTGGTTCGGAGATCTTTCACACGCTGGCATTGCTGGAGGTCGCAGGTCTCGACAGAAAACCGGAAGTCGACAGCTTCCTGAAGTGCCTCCATTCGAGTATCCAACATATGTGTGAAACAACGGGACTGAAAGTGGAGACACTGAGTTACTCCTGAAGCCCCATTCCATTTTGGAATAGGGCTTTCCGATTGTGAATACAGTTGAATTTCGATTTTCCACCTCTGAAACTCTTTAAAAAATACGGAGGTGGACATGAAGAATACGATTTGGAAGGTGGCATTGGCCGCAGGCCTGGCAGTCAGTGGCGTGACTGCGCATGCGGAGACATTGACAGCCGGTTTCGCGTCTGAACCGAGCTCCGTGGATCCGCTCTATCACAATCTCGGACCAAACAACGCGCTTCGCAAGCACATGTTCGAGGCTCTGGTCGGTGAAGACGAGAACCTGGGCATTGTTCCGATGCTTGCTGAAAGCTGGAGCAACCCGGATGATCTGACGTGGGAATTCAAGTTGCGCGATGGTGTCAAGTTCCACGACGCACCGATTTTACAGCACGGGATTTCCTTTACACGGCTTGCCGCATCCCGAACGTTCCCAACAGTCCGTCCTCGATGGAAGGGTTCATCAAACGTGCCGAAACCATCGAGGCTCCGGATGACCATACGATCCGCGTAACGACCGCAACACCTTACCCATTGCTGTTAAGCGACTTTGCCAGCTTCGGCGTCGTATCGGCAAGCGCTGCGGGTCATGACGGGCCGGTAACCTACACGAAAGGCGGTTGCGAAGGCATCGCGTCCTACCCGCCATCCGAGGACTACAATTCAGGCAAGGCCGCGATCGGAACCGGCCCCTATAAGTTCGTCAGTTTCGTTTCCGGCGACAGGATTACTTTGGCTCGATTCGATGACTATTGGGGCGAAAAACCTCATTGGGAAGAAATCGTTATCCGGCCGATCACAAATGACGGTGCCCGTGTTGCCGCGCTCCTCGCAGGTGATGTGGACATTATTGAAAAACCGCCGGTACAGGATCTGGAAACACTTCGGGCGGAAGACGGCGTTGACGTCGTGCAGGGTGCATCGTCGCGGGTGATTTATCTGCATTTCGACCACCAGGGTGAACCAAGCCCGGGGATCGGCGGAACGGATGGCAAAAACCCGCTGAAGGACGTGCGTGTACGCAAGGCAATCTCCCTAGCGATCGACCGGCCGCTGATCGTCGACCGGATCATGGGTGGTCTGGCAGTTCCCGCGCGCCAGCTCGTGCCGGATTTCATGCGCGGCGTCGACCCGGAAATCGGGCTTGAGGAAGCAAATCTGGAAGAAGCCAAAAAACTTCTGGCGGAAGCTGGATATCCCGATGGCTTCACACTCGTGCTCGGCACGCCCAATGACCGCTACATCAACGATTCAAAGATTGCCCAGGCAGTTGCGCAAATGTTGACCCGTGCCGGCATCAAGACTGACGTCGATGCAATGACCAAGAGCGTGTTCTTCTCACGCCGGAACAAGTATGAGTTCTCGCTCTATCTTGCAGGCTGGGGAGCTTCGGGCGCCGGAATGGCGTCGCCGTTGAGGGCACTTGTCGCGTCACAGAACAAGGACAAGGGTCTCGGTGGAACCAATCGCGGTCGTTATTCGAACCCTGTACTTGACGCGGAGATCGAAACGGCATTGGCAACTGTTGAGCCGGAAGCCCATGATGCAGCACTGCGCCGCGCAAGCAAGATTGTTGTTGACGACGTCGCGATCCTTCCGTTGCATTACGAAGTCACTCCCTGGGCTTTGCGCAAAGGGCTGACGATCACACCGCGCGCTGATCAGCACACTGTGCTGACAACGGTTCGCCCGGTCGACTGATCATTTGAGCCGGGGCATTGCCCCGGCTTATCCCCACTTGGAACAGCAGCATGCTTGCTTATCTCATTCGCCGCTTTGGCCAGTCGCTTCTGGTTATGGCGGTCATGGCGACGATTGTCTTTTTTGGCCTCTACATGGTCGGCAATCCGGTCGATCTCCTGATCAATCCGGAGGATGACCTGGCCGCCCAGGAAGCGGCGATCCGCCGACTGGGCCTCGATCAGCCGATTTACATCCAGTTCCTCCAGTTTCTGAAAGGCATCGCGACCGGCAACCTGGGTGTGTCGTTTGTGCACAACACGCCGGCTCTGGAACTGATCCTGTCGCGTCTTCCAGCAACTCTGGAACTAGCATTCTTCGCAATGCTGCTTGCAATCCTGTTGGGGATCCCCCTTGGCATGATTGCCGGGCTCTATCCGAGTTCTCCCGGCAGTCGCGTCATCATGGGCGGGTCGATCATCGGGTTCTCAACTCCGAATTTCTGGCAAGGTCTCATGCTGATCATGCTGTTCGCGGTTTTCTGGCGAGTTCTGCCATCCGGTGGCCGAGGCCAGACCACCGATCTTTTCGGCATTCCGGTCAGCTTCCTGACCCTGGATGGATTAAAGCATCTGATTTTGCCTGCGCTCAATCTGGCGATCTTCAAGATTGCGCTGGTGATCCGGTTAAGCCGGGCCGGTACATCAGAAGTCTCCCTTCAGGACTATGTGAAATACGCCAGAGCGCGTGGCTTGTCCGAAAAACGGATCGTTGGCGTTCACATCCTGAAGAACATTCTCATTCCGGTCGTAACGGTTCTGGGGCTCGAACTCGGCAATGTCATCGCGTTCGCTGTGGTGACCGAAACGGTGTTCGCCTGGCCCGGCATCGGCAAGCTGCTAATCGACAGCATCGGTCTCTTGGATCGGCCGGTGGTGGTCGCCTACATGATGCTCACGGTGTTTATGTTCGTAATGATCAATTTCTTCGTCGACATGGCGTACTCGATGCTGGATCCAAGGATCCGGATCAAGGCAGGTAAGTCATGAGTGCAATACCTGTCGAAAGCCCTTTCAGGCGGTTCGTTGAAGACTTTGTCCGCAGCCCGACCGCAGTCATAGCTGCCATTGGAGTGCTGGGGATTGCATGTGTCGCAATTTTCGCAGCGCAGATCGCACCGCAGAACCCTTACGATCTTGCTGAAATCAACATCATGGACGGCAGCCTGCCGCCCGGTTCGGTGGGGTTTGACGGCTTCCACTACTGGCTCGGAACCGACGAACAAGGCCGAGACATGCTGTCGGCCATGATCTACGGACTACGAATTTCGTTGTCGGTAAGTCTGATTGCGGTCGGTTCGGCCGTTGCCATTGGCATGAGCCTTGGAATGCTTGCGGCCTGGAGTGGCGGACGCGTGGAAGCGTTCATCATGCGGGCCGTCGATATTCAGCTTTCTTTTCCCGCTCTACTGGTGGCATTGCTGCTGCTGGCGATCCTCGGCAAGGGGATCGACAAGGTCATCATTGCCCTTGTTCTGGTGCAGTGGGCGTATTTTGCTCGGACGGTCCGTGGCGCGGCTCTTGTCGAGATCCGCAAGGACTATGTCATGGCGGCCCGGTGCCTGGCGCTTCAGCCCATGCGTATTCTGTTCGGCCATGTGCTTCCCAACTGCCTGCCGCCGGTGATCGTTATCGCCACGGTTCAGGTCGCCAACGCGATCGCCATCGAAGCTTCGCTCTCCTTCCTCGGTGTCGGCGTGCCGATTACCGAACCGTCGCTCGGTTTGCTGATCTCCAACGGCTTCGGTTACCTGCTGTCAGGTCGTTACTGGATCAGTTTCTACCCTGGTGTCGTGCTGCTGGTGACACTGGTGTGCATCAACGTGGTCGGCGACCATGTCCGCGACATTCTCAATCCGAGGATGCAGAAATGACGGCGCCTGTTCTCTCTGTCCGCGACCTCGTCACGGAATTCGACACCCGCGCCGGTGCGCTGCGTGCGGTCAACAATGTCTGCTTCGACGTCATGCCCGGCGAAGTGCTTGGCATCGTCGGTGAATCGGGGTCTGGCAAGACGATCACCGGTTTTTCGATCATGCAGCTCCTCGACAAGCCAGGAAAAGTGAAGTCCGGCGAGATTCTGCTCAACGGGAAGGACCTTGGCCGTCTTGGCGACACCGAATTGCGGCAACTGCGCGGCGATCGCATCGCGATGATCTTCCAAGATCCTATGATGACGTTGAACCCGGTTCTGCGCATCGACACACAGATGATCGAAACAATCCTGGCACATCGGAAAGTCTCGCATGCCGAGGCCCGGCAACTTGCCGAGGATGCGCTGGCACAGGTCGGGATTCCTTCTCCCGCCGAGCGGTTGAAGACCTATCCGCACGAGATGTCGGGCGGAATGCGTCAAAGAGTGGTCATAGCGATCGCATTGATGCTGGAACCCGACCTGATCATTGCCGATGAGCCGACGACCGCCCTGGACGTGACCATCCAGTCCCAAATCCTGTTCGAAATGCAGCGTCTTTTGAGTAACCGGAACATGGGACTGATCTGGATCACCCACGACCTGACGGTTGTCGCCGGTCTGGCTCATAAAGTGGCCGTTATGTATGCGGGACGCATCGTCGAATTCGGCCCCGTCAGCGACCTACTGGACCGGCCGGCGCATCCCTATACGCGTGGGTTGATCGACTCAATCCCGAGCAATGCTTCTCACGGCAAACGCCTGACCCAGATCCCGGGAATGACGCCCAATCTCCTGAACCTCGGAAAAGGATGTCCCTTCCGGCCGAGGTGCCCGAGAGCGAGCGATATCTGCGCGAGCGATCCGGAGACGTCATCTACCGGGGATGGACGTACGGTCCGGTGCCACAATCCAATCGAGGAGGGGCTTGATGACACCGCTTCTGCAACTTGACGGGCTGACCAAACGCTATGTGAGCGAGCCCGACACCGCGGAGAAGATCGCCAACCTTTTGGGAGCGAACTATCAGGAAACCGTCGTCAGAGCGGTTTCCGGCGTGGATCTTGAAATCCATCAAGGTGAAGTCCTTGGCCTTGTCGGGGAAAGCGGATGCGGCAAGTCGACCCTTGGCCGCATGGTGGCCGGTGTCGAGGCAGCGACGGCGGGAGCCATCTACTATGATGGTCACCAACTCGATGCGATGTCATCGGCACAGCGCAAGCGCTATGCTCTTGAGGTCCAGATGATCTTTCAGGACCCATTCGCCAGTTTGAATC
>NZ_JAILWL010000001.1 GCF_025698965.1 Roseibium sp. | reverse complement strand
ACCCCCGGTGGGAAATCCCGATTGAGCAGCCACGCCATGGCGCACATGAAAACGACACCACAGCCCCCATAAAGGAGCGCGTAAGTGAGGTTCCGCCCTGCACGGAAATGAATGAAGGCGACAAGGAATACGGCCAACGCCAGTATGAATCCGACCAGAGACGTCAGGATGAGAAGGCCGGCAAACCAGGCGAGTGTTGCCCAAAGACCGTGCCTGTTGTTTTCCGAATTGCCGACCTCGCTGTCACAGAAAAGCGGATCCTTTTCCGATGCCGAGCGCATACGGAAAAGAAGGACCGCGCATCCGACAATCGAAACCAGCCCGACAAATTGCGGGAACACGCGATCCGCGGAAGCATAATCCGGAATGAGCGAGGCATTGGTGAAGGCAAAGACAAGGTAGGCCAGGATGGCAATCAGGAAGATGAGCGGCGCGCGTTTCGTGCCAACCGCAACCTCACCTTCCGCCCTGATGTTTTTCGACTGTCGCAGACCAACAAACACCGAAATCACCGTAATGATGATCAGGACAATCACGATCGGTGAGAAGATGTACTCCACTCCGTCGGAAAAGCTTTTGCGGAACCTGGAAGCGGCAATCTGAACGGCCTGATTGGTGTAGGTTTCCGCCGGATTGGACAAAACGAACCCGATCAGGAACGCAGGCCGGGACCAATCGAACCGGCGCATGAGAATGCCGAGCAGACCGATGCTGAACAGGGCCACCAGATCCATCAGGTTCTGCCCCGACTGGAACGCGGCGAACGAGATGATCATGAAGAGGAATGGCGCCAGCAACGCAAAGGGAATGGTTGTCAGTCGCGCAATGCCACTGGAGCCCAGAATGCAGATGATCGTTCCGGCAACATTGGCGAGCGCCAGCAGCCAGACGATCGCGTATGTGACATCCAGATTGTTCTTAAGCATGGACGGACCGACTTCGATCTGTCCCGAGCCGAGCAGCGCAACTGCGCCGATGAAGACGGCCATGGATCCGGACCCGGGAATACCGAACAACAGGGTTGGCACCAGACCGCCGCCTTCCTTGGCATTGTTGGAACTCTCCGGCCCAATCACACCCCGGATGTCGCCATTGCCGAATTTGGACTTGTCCTTTGAGGTTTGAACCGTATGGCCATAGGCAATCCAGTCGACAACCGAACCGCCAAGCCCGGGAATGACACCGACCGTCACACCGATCAGGGAACAACGCACGCTGAGCCAGATATTCGAAAACCAATCGCGCACGCCATGAAGCCAGCCCCCACCAAGCATGGAGCGCTCCGAAATGGCTCGATCCTGGCGCAAGAGAGCAACGATTTCCGGGATGGCGAAAATGCCAAGACCAACGATCACCAATTTCAGACCGTCCGTTAGATACGGCATGTCGTAGGTTGCCATGCGCAGGGCACCGGCACTGTCGCCCTCACCTATCGTTCCCACCATCAGACCAAGGCCTGCAGCCACAATGCCTTTGATGGCGACCTGTCCGGCGAGAATGCCAACCATCGACAGACCGAAAAGCGTGATCATCAGCAATTCGGGCGTCCGGAACTGAAGCACGATCGGTCGGGCGACCAGAATGAAAAGGGTCAAGAATGCCGCACCAACCAGACCACCGAACAGAGATGAAGCAAAGGCCGCCGACAAGGCGCGGGCGGCCTCGCCCTTTTTCGCCAATGGGAAACCATCAAGGACGGTGGCTTGCGAGGCGGAAGATCCGGGAATGCCCATCAGAACCGAAGCGAATGTGTCGGACGTGGGCACAACCGCCACCATACCGATCATCAGGGCAAGGCCGAGGACCGGGTCCATGCCGAACATGAACGGCAGCAGCAGGGACAGACCCGCAATACCGCCGAGACCGGGGAAGACGCCAACGCAAAGTCCCATGACCACGCCGAGAATGAGGTAGCCGAGAACCGCAGGCTGTAAGATCATCGCTGACGCCTCGGCGAGCGCAGGCATAGCGGTACCAAGAATGTCCACTGGATCGTCTCTGATTTGAATTTCGTGGGATGCCCGCCCGGATATCTCCCAGGCGGGCTGGTCTTCTTACTTCAAGGAGACGCCGTAGCGATCCTTCAGCCAGGTCACGACAAAGGCCTTTGCGCTGTCGGGAACTTCGGTCGCGTTTTTCAGTGCACCTTGGGCCTTGCCACCAGTCATCTGAGGATATTTGCCGAGACGACCGGCAGAGATTTCGGCGAAGTCATCCCGTGCCTTGATCTTCTCGAATGCCTGGGAGTAAGTGAGGACTGCCTCCGGAGAGGCGCCGTTCGGCAGAAAAACCATCTTCTGTGCCGGGAAACCGGAAATGAAGAATGCCTTCCAGGCGTCCCATTTTTCGCCGCTTGTCTCACACCCGTCCGTCGCTTCGCAGACTTCCTTGAAGGTGGGAATGTCCGGGAAAGTCGGATCGCGAACGATATCGCCCTCGGGATTCAGTGCCCCCCAGGTCATCATCGGCACGGCCGTTCCGGCCTCGACCAGTGGTGTCACGCCTTTCAGATACGATGACGATGTCTGGTAATCGATATTGGCTTCGCCGCGCTCAAACATCAGCCGGCCATCACCTCGACCCTTGATGCCAAATACCGGTTCCACTTTCAGGCCCAGCATTTCCCATGCAAGCAAAGGCACCAGATCAAGACGGGTTGCACCTTGCGAACCATAGATGAAGTCAACGTCACGCAAGGCGCTGGCGTCTTCACCGTTCATCTTGTCTGCAAGATCAGGCGGCAGATAGGCGACACCTCCGGTTCCGGATGCCAGAACGACGTTCCAGTCCTTGTACTCGTAACGAACCCGCGGGTCGCCGAGGAGATACGGGAACTGGGTCGAGCCGGAAGATCCGAAAATCACGGTGCCCTGGCTGTCATCGAACTTCTGGTTCTGAAACCAGTTCGCGCCCTTTGTCGAGCCCGCACCTGGCATGAATTTTACTACAACGGTTGGATTGCCGGGCAATGCTTCGCTGAGCAAGGGGGCATAGAAGTTGGCCCATTTGGCTGATCCACCGGTTTCAGAAAACGGAATAACCCACTCGACCGTTTTGCCGGAAAGGTCAATGCCTTCCGCGAGTGCCTGAGCCGGAGCAAGAGCACCAGCAGCACACATGACACTGAGCGTCAGTTGACGCGCAAGCTTCTTAAGAACCATTTTTTCCTCCCAATGGCGCAGGCAGACCGGTTACGTCCACCGCGCGGTCAGGCCGCTCAAAAGCGGCTTGATGCATCAAGATTTCCCTGCGAAGCTTGCAATAAGCTTTCATCGAAAAAGAAAAAAATATGCGGATTGCGCTGGTCGAAGATAACGTGAGCCTTGCCAAAGGCATAGCATACCAATTGAGAGATGCGGGTCACTCAGTCGATGTTCTGCATCATGGAGGTGACGCCGAAGACTTTCTGCAGCAGGAAGATGGCGACCTGGTCATTCTCGATATCAATCTGCCGGGCAAGAGCGGGCTCGAGCTGCTCCGTGGTTTGCGAGAACGCGGCGATCCCCGTCCAGTCATTCTGTTGACCGCCCGGTCGGAAACGCAGGATCGGGTTTTGGGGCTGGATGCCGGGGCAGACGATTACCTTGTCAAACCCTTCGAGATGGAAGAACTGGCAGCCCGAATTCGCGCACTCGGTCGGCGCAAGGCAACCGCACCGCGGCACTTGCAGGAGGTCGGTCCTCTCAAGTTCGACCTCGGCGCACTGCAATTGCTTGAAGGAAATGTTGCGCTGGAAGTTCCAAGACGGGAGCTCGCCCTGCTGGCCGGGTTGGTACAGGCGAACGGGCGCACCGTTTCAAAAGCAAGTCTTCTGGATCAGCTTTATGGCGCGGGAAGCGAGACAGATGAGAAAGTTATTGAGGTCTATGTCTCCCGCTTGCGCAAAAGGCTGAGCCCCTACGGTGTCAACATCCAGGTCCACCGAGGCCTCGGATACTCCCTGAACAGGTCCGAAACATGAAGAGAACCTATTCTCTTCGCATTCGCCTGACGCTGATCATCCTTGTCCCACTCCTGTTCGTTGCAGGCGCTACGGGGCTTTGGCAGCTCAACAACGCAAGGATAACGGCCGGAGAGGTTTTTGATCGCAGCCTGCAATCAGCAGCCCTCGCAGTCACCAACGATGTGGCCCTTTCAAGCGGAGACGCTCTTGCTCCCGGCACGCGGAAGATCCTGTCAGACACTTCCGGAGGGCGGGTCTTTTATCATGTCTATGCCCCCGATGGCGTCATCGTTGCCGGATACGCCACCCCGCCCGCAGGCATTCCACGCACGACAGACAGCGACCTTAGCCCGGTTTATTTCAACGGTGAGTATCTGGGACGCGAAGTTCGTGGATTCCGGATGAGAACGCGCATGCAAGTTGATGGTTTCAGTGGTATTTTCACAACCACGGTCTGGCAAAACGTGACGGATCGCTCCAAGTTCGTGCGGGATCTCATGCTCCGTTCCCTGATCACGATTTCCTCCATCATCACCTCGCTCACTCTTATCGTCTGGTTCGGCATCCGGATTGGACTTCATCCTTTGAACGATCTCCAGCAAGCCATCGATTTGCGCTCCGGTGAGGATCTGAAACCGATCCGCAGGCCCGTACCTGTTGAAGTCGAAGGGATCGTACGCACCTTGAACCGACTTCTGGGACAGGTTTCCCAGGCGATGGCAAACCAGACGGAATTCATTTCCAACGCCGCCCACCAACTTCGAAATCCCATTGCCGGCGTTCTGTCCCTTGCCGAAGCCGTACGGTCGGCGAAAGACGAGGCATCTGCCCGGGAACGCGCGGACGATCTAGTGAAGGCAGCGAAGGAAACCAGCCAACTCGCCCAGAAACTGCTGACCTATGAACGCGCGAAATCGATCAGTCCCGCGTCGACCAAGGAGAGATTTTCCTTAAGCGATCTGCTTGATGAACTGACAGCGGAATTTTCCGGGAAAGACCTCAATGGTGTTCAGATCGACTTCGAAAAAGGCGCGCCATCCGTCTCTGTGACAGGTGACCGGACGATGGTGCGCGAGGCCGTTGCCAATCTGATCGACAACGCCTTGAAGCACGGTGGAAAGCAGCTTAGCAGCATCAAGGTTTCCCTAGAGGCGACGGATGATCGTGTCACATTCGTCGTCAGGGACAATGGCGTCGGTCTCACCGACAAGGACATTCAGACGGCTCTGCAACGGTTCGGACAAGTTTCAGGATCTGGCGGTGGCAGCGGTCTGGGCCTGCCGATCGTTGCAAGGGTTGTGGAACGTCATGACGGCAGTCTCGTCCTGCAAGGGAAAGCCCCGGGCCTGGAAGTTCGGATTACCCTTCCCCGCAATTGAGAAATGGCTTTTGCCAGTTACACCGCTTACCCGGCAGGTCTGCGTTGCTCATCCCGAACAAGGGCTGCAAGGCGATAAAACCCGTGCGCCATCTTTGTGTAGGGCGTCAGCAGAAAGAAACCCAGAACCGAGCCGAGATGAATGGCAAGCAGTGCCGGTAGAAGCACTGTTCCGCCGAGAACATAAAGCAGCAACCCGCTGAGCGAGACCACGAACAGCAGCACAATGAAACCCATTTCCCCTCCCCACACCGACGGAGCACCAAGGTTTTTGTCAGCCTGCAGCTTCAACATCGCAAGCTTGACGGTGCCGATAACCATCAAAATTCCTCCGGAAATGCCAAGGAGTTTCGGCAGCGACCAGAACGGATAGGGCGCAGGCATATCCAGAAAATAGTGCATCAGGGTACCGACGGATGTCGAAGCGAAGCAGAGCAAAAAGCCGTACATTACCGCCTGGTGCGCCAGCCGACGTGCCTGACTGAACCGGTCTTCGTCTTCAAAGTTGCAGCCGTCGCCATGTCCTCCTGCCAGGTTCTTCATCTTGGCAGCAGACTCGAATGCAACGGATATCTGCGCCAGTGTTACCTTGGTCCCACCCGTTGTATGCCAATATCTCGTCAGACTGATTGCGATACTGACCAGCGGAAACAGGAACGCCGGCAGAAAAATGGCAATCATGACCGAGTGGGACAGGACCGCATAAAAACCGTCCCCGCCGGCAGGCTTGAACATATGAATTGCGAGGAACATTACGGCAAACCCAAGAACGGTCGCCAGAGCGATCATGACACCGCTCTTTTGAAATGCGCGTGCAACAGATGTGGGCCATGCGTGGGTTTCCCAGCTGTCGTGCCTGACTTCGGCCAGAACCTTGGGAAGGTTCAGGCCGAACTCGTGCGGCGCCGTATACTGGCAGGCATAGTAACAGCCCCGGCAGTTGTGACAGAGATTAGCAAGTTGGGTCAGGTCGCCATCGGAAAAGAACCGCTCGGCATGCAACGCCGGAAACACGGAGCAGTAACCTTCGCAATATCGGCAGGCGTTACAGATTTCAGCCTGCCGGCGGGCTTCCTGCAAAAGGTCAGTTTGCATAATTGGCAGCCTCCTGTCCCGCGATGCGTCCGAACACGGTTCCGATCGTCATGCCGAAGCCCGCGAGGTATCCTTGCCCGAGAATTGATCCAGCCATGGTTTCACCTGCGGCCCACAGATTTCTGATCGGTCCGGTTGCGGTGCTGCATTGGGCATTTTCATCAACCTTGAGGCCCAGATAGGTGAAGGTGACACCAGTCCGCAGGCTGTAGCCGTAGAACGGTGCTTCCGTGATCGGGCGCGCCCAGTTCGTCTTTGGCGGCATCAGGTTGGTCGTGGCGACAGCATCCAGCTCCATCGGGTGAAATGCCGACGTGTCGCCGCACGCGGCATTGAACTCGTCGACGGTCTTGCGGAGTTCCGCCTCAGGCAATCCCATTTTCCGGGCGAGCTCTTCAAGCGTGTCCGCCTTGATCGGCGGGAAAACAGACGGCATGAACAGGTTCAGGGATTTTGCGTCAATGATGACATAGCCGACCTGATCAGGTTGACCCGCAACCAACCGTCCCCAGATCGCATAGCGCTTGGGCCAGACATCCTCGCCCTCGTCATAGAACCGCTTGGCATTCTTGTTGACGACAATTGAAAATGGCACGCAATCGAGACGAGTTACGATGCCACCGTCGAACTTGGGAGCCCGACCATCAATGGCGACCGCATGACACTGGGTCGGATCACCGACGGATTGAACTCCCTGCGCCAGAAGATCGGCAAGAACCACACCTCGATTATAAGGTGTGCCACGAATGAGGAAGTTACGTGCGGCAGGCCCCCACGCGCGGGTCAACCAGTCGGTGTCGGCCTGGAAACCGCCGGATGCAACAACGACAGCCTTCGGCGACATCTGCCGATTTATGTCTTCGTGGGAATAGTCGATGCGGGTGATTTGGTCGCCTGCCAACTCCAGGTGCGTGACATGAGCTTCATAAAGCACTTTCACTCCCAGTTTTTCCGCGGTTCGGTAATAGGCGTTCACCAGGGATTTGCCACCGCCCATGAAAAAGGCGTTGGTGCGCGCAAGCGACAGTGTGCCTGACAGAGATGGCTGGAAACGAACACCTCGCCTTTCCATCCAAGGGAGACATTCTTCCGAAGTTCTTATGGCGAGCCGGGCAAGCTTTTCATCAGTCTTGCCATCGGTGACCTTCAATAAATCCTCGAAATATTCTGTTTCGCTGTAATCTTCTACCAACGGCCCGAGAGGTGTCGAATGCATGCACCGGAAATTGCGGGTGTGGCGAGAATTGCCGCCTCGATAGGCCTTGGGGGCTGTCTCCAGAATGGCAACTTTGGCGCCCCTCTCTGCGGCGGTGATCGCAGCACATAGCGCCGCGTTGCCGCCACCGATTACGGCCAAATCGAATTGCGTGGTCATGGTCCGGGTCCTCTTCAGGCCTTTCTACCAATCGAGCAATTGATTTGACTAATGATGACTTTGTTGAAATTGATGCGATATGCGCATTAATTTTGACTTCAACGATCTGGAAGCCTTTTTGGCAGTGATGGAGACCAACTCCTTCCATCACGCGGCTGAGCGGTTGAGCCTCTCGCAATCCGCGGTTACACGGCGTGTGCAGAAGCTGGAAGAGGCATTGGGTTCACCGCTGTTTGAACGTACCACCCGCGCAGTCAGGCCGACACTTGCCGCCAAGAGACTGCAGGTACGTGCCGAGGCCATGCTGGAAGGTGCAAGAGAGACGGCCCTTGCCATGCGGGATGAAAGCGTTGCGTTTGCCTATCAGCGTAACTCCGTGATCACGCTGGCGATGATCCCGACGGTGGTCGCCTCTCTGCTGCCGTCGGCGCTGAGAGAATTTCGAAACCAGGGGTTCAACGCCCGAATTCGTTTGCTGGATTTTGCGGCAAACGAAGTGGCCGAAGCCGTCTCGCAGGGCGACGCAGATTTTGGTGTGTGTTCGATTGGCTCCCTTGATCCAAACACTCGGTTCGAAACGCTCTTCAATGATCCTATCGGCCTGGCCATACCCTCGACTCATATTCTGGCCAGTCAAGACAGGGTCGATTGGGCAAACCTGGAAGGTCACCCCTTGATCCTCCCGGCGCGTGGCACGGGCAACCGTCTTCTGATTGACGAGACGATGGCGAAAAGCCGCCTGACGGCCCAATGGTCGTATGAAGTCGGGCGCTCAACAACCGCGATGGAACTGGTCAGCGAAGGGGTCGGCATCGCCCTGCTTCCACGGTCGGTCATCAAATCCACACAGGGAACGTCCCTGACCTTCAAGGACCTCCTCAACCCCGAAGTGGCACGTCCAATCGGTTTGCTGAGCCGCTCCGGGATTGTGGAAACAGATGCGATCAGGGCGCTCAAGGATGGGATAAGACAAGCATCAGCCAATTGAACTGCCACAGGACTGCGGTTTTTGAACTCAACGCTTGCCGAAGTTACTATTAACGTTGTTCGTCAGACTCTTACGGCTGTCTCCCTGAGGTGCAACGTTAACCAATTCCCATTGCCGGAACCGGATTTTTCAAAACGGTAAGAGCTGTCTTAAAACGCAAAGGTTCAGTTCGAATTCTGATTCCGAACAACAAAATAAACATCTGAAATAGATAGACTTTTTCACACTTCTCCTCAATGCGGGCGCGCTGGCCCGAAGCCTGCAAAGCCTTCACCGGAAGCGCGTGTTCGCCTCAATTGAAGGAGAAATGTAAATGGCAAGCTTACCTGCAACACGCCCCGTGATCGGGACGAATGAGGATGACGTGCTGAATGGATCGGTCCATTCAGATGTCATGTCCGGTCGCTTTGGCGACGACACGTTGAAGGGCTATTACGGTAACGACGAAATCTGGGGCGGTACCGGTGATGATACGCTTTACGGCCATAACGGTAACGACATACTTTACGGTTCCGGTGGCCCCAATCTCGTCCAGCTGACATCCATGGCAATAACGGGTGATCACCCGGTGTCGGTCGTTTTCGAAGGCGAGACCGCCGGCTACAAGAACACGTTCGGCTATTACAAGGTTGCTGACGACGGCACAATCACCGATGTTAATTTCATCTGGCCGAATGCTTCCTTGCAAGGGAGTGGCGGTGACCTCGTGCAAGGCGAGTCCCGTGAGTTTCTGGATGTGCAGGCAGGCGACAAGATCGCCTTCTTCATCGTCTCAAACGGCTATAGCCGAAACAATGGCTATGCAGGTCTCGACATGGAAACCGGAACGCTCCAGTTTCTGAACAGTGATGGCACTGTCGCTACGTTGAACAGCGACAGCCCCCGCCTCTATCACATCGCGGCCGACGGCACCCAGACCCTGATCCAGTACGATCCCTATCACACCGCCGCCTATGGCGACACGGTTGGGCTCAACCCGGATAACCTTCTACACACGACAGGTGTGTTGAAAACGGATGCGGGCACCATCACGCTCGGGTTTGAAGACCTATTCAACGGCGGTGACCGAGACTTCGATGACAGCGTCTTCACCGTCGATATCGGCATTCAGAACGCTTTGCTTCTAAACGCTCACTATCAGCAGCAAATTGGCATGGGCGATACCGGTTCGGGACAGGGCAATCGTCCAGAGATCGTGCGATCCGACAATGATGTTCTTCATGGCGGTTCCGGTGCCGATGAACTGCATGGTCGCTCTGGCGATGATTGGCTCTATGGCAACAACGGTTATGACGACCTGCATGGCGGCAGCGGTAACGACATGCTTTTCGGCGGTTCAGGAATAGACTCGCTTTACGGCAATTCAGGCGACGACACACTTTACGGAGGCCATCACAACGACGAGCTGAACGGCAACAATGGCAATGACGTCCTTTACGGAGAAACCGGCAATGACACGCTGAATGGCGGTACCGGAGACGACATGCTGGATGGCGGCAACGGCACCGACAGCCTCATTGGCGGTTCCGGGAACGACATTCTTATTGGTGGCTATGGAGACGACACCCTAAAAGGTGGTGCCGGAAACGATGAACTCCGCGGCGGTCACAACAATGACAAGCTCTACGGCGGTCATGACGATGACACGTTCTATGGAGATGCCGGCAACGACTACATGCATGGCGGCAAAGGCAACGACACCGTCGATTACTCCGACTTTGATGTCGACCTTTCGGTGTCCTTGCACAACAAACGCGGCCATGGATTGGAAATCGGTACGGATACCCTGCACTTCATCGACAATATCAAGTCAGGTGGCGGCGATGACATTCTGAAAGGAACCTCCGGGGTAAACGTGATTGAAGCCGGTGCCGGCGATGATCAGATTCGCAGTCTGAGAGGTGCCGACACAGTGACAGGCGGCGAAGGTGCCGACACGTTCGTCTTCCGGACCTGGGATCTGACGGGAGTGGATGAAATCACCGATTTTGAAATCGGCGTCGACCTTCTGGATTTCAGCCATCTTGCCCGATTTGACGATGATCCTTCCTTCCTGGCTAAGCTGGAAGCAACGGTTCTGGATGGAGATACGACACTTGCCGTCGACCTGAACGGCAACGGAACCTACCAGGATGTGTGCACTTTGAATGACGTGGGGACCCAGTCGGTCACCTCCTTGTTCGACAGCAACTGCTTCATATTCTGACGTTTCAAAGCCTCTGGAGAGAGAAACGCCGGGTCGCAAGAATGCGCCCCGGCATTCCTACATGGAACCAGCTTCGGGCTTTGCAATTTCGAAAACCGCAGCTGACTTCGTCCGGTTTTCAATTTCAATTTTGCAAACTCCCGTATAATGAACAAGTTCTTAACTTTATAAAAGCACAATAATTTCAATGGATTATATGATTTCTTCAATTTAGAATCTTCCAAGTTCCAGCCCCACGGTTTTTGGCCTCCCCTTTGCGTCTGTGTCCCTGTCATCGGCAATGAAGGAAATGCCAAAGTGGAAATCATTCACGAAAGACCCAGCCAAAGGCTGCACTACAGGGTAACGGCGCCGATGCGCGTTACGTTGGACGGGCAAACCTTTGATGCTGTCGATTGGGGGCTCGGCGGCTGCCGGATCTCAGGGTATTCGTGCAACATTCCCGAAAACGGGTCCGATCATTCACTAACGTGCACCCTGCCTTTCCAGGGTTTCAATATCTCGTTGAAGGCCGATGCGAGGGTTGTTCGCCTCGACGAGGAAAACGGGCAGGTTGCCTTTGCGTTTACGCAACTTGGCGAACGTGAAAGGTCCCTGATGCAGCATTTCGTCGAGGACCTTGTCCGCGGCAAGATGACTGATGTTGCCGACACGATCGTGCGGATCGATACACCGGTGACACCTGTGCCGACCAAACCCGACCCTAACCCCGTGAAGGACATGCCCGTCCGTCGCTGGCCAATCAGACAGATCATGATGAGCCTGTTTTATCTGACGCTCGGCCTGGCGGTATTCGGATATGTCGGCGTCTATGCATTTGCTTCCCTGTTCCGTCTCGAAGTTCAATCGGCTGTTGTCAGCGCCAACAGGGTTCAGGTAACCGCGCCAATTTCCGGGCGAGTTCTTCATGCCCCCAGCGTCGGCGAACAACACATCTTGGCGGGAGAGCAGCTTGTTGTGATGGAAAACGTCAATCACGAGAACGACCTGCGCCGCGCGAGAACCGTTCTGGCGTCGACAAACGCAAAACTTGCGGAAATGGAGACTTTGCTCAGCGAAGAAAGGCGTCGGGCCAACGGTTATTCTCTTATTGCTCGCAACAATGTGCGTCAGGCGGAATCCCAGCTGGACGGGCTGGTTCTCGCCAAGGAAAACGCGGAATTGAAGCTGGTGCGGGTCAAAACCCTCGCAAACAAGGGTCTTGTCCTTGCTCAGGATGTTGAAGCAGCTGAACTTGAGTTAAAGCAAGTTGTTTCCGATCTGGCGCGAAAAGAAATCCATATCCAGGAACTCAAGCAACTGATCGATGGCGGTGACAGCATCCGCCTTTTCACCGGAAACGCTTTTGCCGGCCGCCTGGCGGAAATGGAAGCCAGGGTAGCGCGACTGAAATCCGAGCAAACGTTCCAGAAATCGGTTGTTGCAGAACTTTCCAAGAAGGAAACGCAGCAGACGGTCACAGCACCGTTTTCCGGTCGCATCATCGATGTCGGCTTCGTTCCGGGCAATGCCGTCAAACAGGGCGAACCGATGGTGACCGTCGAAGAAACAGGCACCGAGTTCATTACCGCCTTTCTGACCCAGGAGGAGGTTTTGCAGGTCCGGATCGGAAGCCCCGCCAACCTCTATTTCCCGGCAGATGACCGCTGGGTGACCGCCGAAGTCTCTGAAGTGGACCGTACCGCCGGTTTTGTCGATGAAGTGAGCGAAACGCATCGCTTCCGCGCACCGGACTCCCGATCCGCCAAGGTGATCCTCACGCCGGTTTCGGGACAACTGCCGACCAGCGGAACGCCTGTAAATATCTACTTCGAGCGCTATCGCGGCAACGTGGTCTGGCGCACGGTGGAACAGTTTCTGGAGGCAAAGTGATGCAAGACCGCAACCCTGCCTGCACCTATGACGTCGACGAAATCACGCACCGGCCGAAGGGTTTGGCGAAATGGACACCCTTTGCGTTGTTCCAGATAAGTCTTTATTTCGGCTGTTGTTTTGTCGGCCTGACAACCGTCGAAAATGTCTTTTTCAGCCCAACGACAAAAGAGATCACACTTGTCATCGGAATTCTCGGCATCTGGCGCTACGGCTGGTGGATGACCCACGCTGTCCGTGCCTGGATTTACGGACGCTTCGTCTACCCATCCATGCGTGACGCGGGCCGGAAGATCTGGGAGGACGGCTGGCGGCCTCGCCGTCTTCATTTCATGATGACCACTTACAAGGAACACCGGGACATCACCGAAAAAGTCATCCGTTCCATATGCCGTGAAATTCGCGACGCAGGTGTTCCCGGAACCATCTGGCTCGGTTCCGGTGACGCCTATGATGAAGAACTGATCACAAATCTTCTTGTCCGTGAATGGAGCGATCTCGACATCAAGCTGCATGTCGTTCGACAGAACCAACCCGGCAAGCGGCTGGCAATTGGCCTGGTGCTCAGAGCCATGAGCCGCGGTGATGTCGAGGATGACGATCTCATCATATTCATGGATGGCGACTTCATCCTTGCCAAGAATGCCGTTGGTGCCTGTCTTCCCCTTTTCAAGCTCTATCCGGATCTTCAAGCCTGCACGACCGACGAGGAAGTGCTGTGCATCGGTCCGCGCTGGATTGCAAACTGGTTGACCATGCGCTTTGCCCAGCGCCGGCTGGCCATGCAGTCCCATTCCCTGTCAGGCCGTGTCCTGACCCTGACCGGGCGCATGTCGGTGTTCCGCGCCAATCACCTTGTGAAGCTGAAGTTCATCCGTCTGTTGGAAGCCGACCATCTGGAGCATTGGCTGTGGGGTAAATTCCGGTTTCTGTCCGGCGACGACAAGAGCACTTGGTACTACATGCTCCAGTCTGGCTGTCGCATGCTCTATGTGCCCGATGCCATGGGCTACACGGTCGAAGTGATCGAAGGCTCCGGCATGGACCGGATGGTTCAAAACTTCCGGCGCTGGTCAGGCAACATGCTGCGCAATGGAACCCGTGCCCTGGCGCTAGGCCCGGGTCGAATGCCATTCTTCATCTGGTGGTGCCTTCTGGACCAACGCGTGTCCATGTGGACCATGCTGGTCAGCCCGGTTCTGGCAATCTGTACCTCTGTGCTTTACGACCCGTTTTACATCCTCGGTTACGTGGTTTTTATCTGCATCACGCGCATGCTGCTGTCGCTGTTCCTCTTCCAATATTCGAGGAAAGTCGATCTCAGTTATCCGTTCATTTTGTATTTCAACCAGCTCATCAACGCGTCGGTGAAAGTCTATTGCATCTTCCGGCTGTCGAAGCAGCGCTGGTCCAATCGCGGCGACCAGCGGGCGGGCGATGGCGACGGTCTGATTGCAACATTGCAAAACTGGATGGCGAGCTACCTCACCCTCCTTTACGTCACCATGCTGTTTCTGGGCGTCTGCCTGATGGCCGGGCTGATTGAACCACCTAGCGGCCGCATGATTTCACACGTTCTGAGCCTGTCTGCAGCGGCATAGTGTCTGCCGCAGACTTCCCATTTTGCAAAGTTTTCTCCCCAAAATCGAAACCAGCTTTCCTTCCCGAATTGAAAACAATTCTCCAACCTGTTGTTTTATATCATCTTTTAAAAGACCTGCCGTCTGGCCCCGATCTTGTTTCTTAGGTCCTCGAAACGAATTCAAGGGGGCACCCAATGAAACTGAAACCAAAACTCTACGCTGCGGCTATGGCTTTTACCGGAATGCTGGCCCTTTCTCCGGTTGCCTTCAACCTCGTCGTTGACGCTTATGACCACAATCAGTTGCTCGATCTTGATCTCGACAAACTGGAGATCAGCGTCAAGGCGCATTACCCGCTTTACAAGATGATCGAGTATCCGCGGCTGAAAGCGCCAACGGTCATCCTTGGGGACAGCCGCGCGCGCGCCCTGCAAGACAAGTATTGGCAGGAACTTGGACGGGACGACGTTTATAATTTCGCTTATGGCGGCGCGACCGTTTATGAAATCTACGAGACATTCAAGTATCTGCGCGACACCGCGGACCTGGAAACCCTGATCGTCAGCCTGCCGCTACGCAGCATGGATGCGCGCTTCAAGGGTGGAATGAACCGGGTACCGGAAGCCATTGCACTCGCAAACGACCCTTTCTCCTATTACTCGAACTGGTTTGTCGCCAAGACCGGCTGGAGGCTGCTTCAGGCGCGGTATTCGGGTGTGTTCAAGATGTTTGAAAACCCGGCATTGTGGCCCGTTCATTCGGCGCAGGCAGCAGAATTTTCTGCGCTCAACACACTGACGGTCGACGCACTTCTGGACCCGGCCCTGTGCGACCAGTGCGCCCTTTCAGCACCGCACGGAACACTTGTGCTTCCAACCGTCTTTCATGGCCGCGGCTACGGACTCGGCCACTGGGCTGGCTATTGGCCGGAAATCACTCTCGAACGTGACCTGCCGCAATTGTTTGCCAAGCAGGTCGGTACCAATGGTGCTGCTGACTGGCGTCGCTTCAAACAATCTGACGACTTGTGGAAGATGGTTGAGGAAATCGCCACCTGGTGCGATGAAAACGAGGTCGACCTCGTGTTCTTCATCCCACCGACAATTTCCGAAATGCAGCGTCGGATATCCGATTTCGGGTTGACTTCGGCAAACCACAAGTTCCGGGAAAGATTGTCCACGCTTGCACCCGTCGTCGATCTCGACTTCGACGCTCCGTTTGCACGCGACCTCGACAACTTCACCGACGCCTATCACTTCAGCTCCACTCCGGCGCGACGAATTGTCGGCGAGTTGCTGCTGCTGCTCGACCCCGATCCTGACCATGTGACAGCAGCCACGGCAAGACGCACCGATCTCGTTTGCCCTGTCACGCCTCAGGACACGGCGCATTCGCGAAGGGAGGGAACGCTTGAACTTCTTGAAGGCAAGTCCTGCCGGATCTGGAGGCAGGCCAATGGCTGACCCCAATCGCGCTCTTCAGGATGCTCTTTTGTGCCTGACCGGATTTGTTGTCGGTGCCTGTGTCGCCGCTGAAATCACCAATGTCCCCCATGGGAACCATCAGGCGCCTCGGAAAATCGACTGGCTGTTTGATAACGACCCGAAGATGTCGCGGCACGTAACCGCGGACCAACCAAGACAATCCTTGACCAGGGGGATGGCACAATGACCAAGGCCGCATCAAAATCGCGCTTTTGGAAGTACCTTCTGCTCGGAACCGTTTTCGGGATCGCCGGCGCCATCGCAATGCTCCCCGGACAGGATACCAGGTCCATCAAGTCCAGCAGAATCGATCCAACGGTTGAAGAGATGATCAAGCAAGCCCGCGGACTGCAGAAACTCGGCCGCTGGGAGGCTGCAGCGGACGTCTTCACACAATTGGCGAATGACGGACATCCGGCAGCGCTCTTTCACCTCGGCCGGGCCTACAAGAACGGTTGGGGTGTTGAACAGGATCTCGCCCAGGCACGCCTGATCTTCATGGAAGCCGTCCGGTATTCTTTCGAGTTTCGCGGGGAAACCGCTTATGAGCTCGGCCGCCTGTTCCAACGGTCCTCCGGAGACCAATGTGCAGAAATTGCACTTCAATGGTTCACCAAAGCCTTGGAATGGGATTATCCAAAGGCACATGTGCAGCTTGCCAAACACTTTGAACGCGGCATCGGCACCGACCGGGACCTGATGATCGCGTTCCATCATTATGAACGTGCTGCGATTGCCGGCTATCCGTCCTCGACCATAAACTATGCGCGCATCCTTTTGACCGGCCGATATGGCAGTACACCGGATGTCGAAAAGGCCCGATTCTGGGCGTCACGCGCGATCGAGGGCCTGGAAAGGAAAGCCCGCGACGGATCTGCAAGCTCTGCAAAAACCCTTGGCCGGATCTTCCGCGACGGCGAGTTTGTTGCCGTTGACCAGACCCTTGCAAAGGAGTGGTTCCTGCGTTCGGCCGATCTTGGAGACGCCGGTGCGATGCACGATCTCGGGCAGATGCTGATCGCCAATTCCACTGACGAGAAGGCTGCCCAGGAAGCGCTCGACTGGTTTCGCACGGCCGCCAAGGCGGAACATGGCGGCGCACTGACCGCCCTCGCCCGGCTTCATCTTCAGAACAAATATGATCTGGAGCCGAAGGACGCAGTGGCGCTGCTGGAGCGCGGCGTCAATGTCGGACATCCCGGCGCCATGGAGGAACTCGCAAAGCTGTATGTTGACGGCGTGTTTGTCGAACGCGACTGGACCAAGGCTCTCGAACTTGCGCAAAAAGGCGCCGACCGCGGTCACCAGGGAAGCGCGCGTTTCCTGAAAGAGCTGCAGCAAAGCAACGCAGCCAATCTCACCATCATCGAGCGGTCCATTCCGCAAGCCACTGGCAAACAGGAGGGCTAAGCCATGGTCTTCAGTTCACTTGAATTCATCTATCTGTTCCTGCCACCGGTTCTGATCGGATACCTCGTGCTCAGGCATTGGGGGTGGGAAAACGGCATCATCTGGTGGCTGACAATCGCGTCGCTGGTGTTCTACGCCTGGTGGACCCCGGTTTATCTGCCACTGCTTCTGGGCTCTGTCGTGGTGAACTACGGTTTTCACCGTGTTCTCAGACAGATCCGCGACCGTTTCATCCTGATTGCGGGCATCGCCTTCAACCTCGCGCTGATTGCGGTCTTCAAATATGCCGACTTCTTCATTGGCAATGCGAACCTTATCTCCGGGTCGGAAATCCCGCTGCTGCATCTCGTGCTGCCGCTCGCGATCTCCTTCTTCACCTTCCAGCAGATCTCGTTCCTGATCGACACCTACAAGGGTGACATCTCGGAATGCGATTTCCCGCGCTACATGCTGTTCGTTGTCTTTTTCCCGCAGCTGATCGCCGGTCCGATCGTGATGCAGAAGGAAACCATCCCGCAGTTCCGGCTGCCTGTTTTCAAGAACAAGCTGGTCTTGAACCTGGCCGTCGGCAGCACGCTGTTTGCCATTGGTCTTTTCAAGAAGATCGTGCTGGCCGACGGCATAGCCCCCTACGCCAACAGCGTGTTCAATTTGGCGGAAACGACCAGCGGCGTTCCCTTTGAAGCCGCGTGGATCGGAGCCCTTGCCTACACATTCCAGCTCTATTTCGATTTTTCCGGCTATTGCGATATGGCGCTTGGTCTGGCGCGCCTCTTCGGCATCCGCCTGCCGGTGAACTTCAACTCCCCCTACAAGGCAACCAGCATTTCCGATTTCTGGCGCCGCTGGCACATCACCCTGTCGCATTTTCTGCGGGATTATCTCTATATCCCGCTTGGCGGCAACCGGACCGGTCCGATACGACGCTATGCAAATCTGATGATCACCATGCTGCTTGGCGGCCTGTGGCACGGCGCCAGCTGGACCTTCGTCTTCTGGGGCGGACTGCACGGTGCTTATCTGGCCATCAACCACGGCTGGTCGGCCCTGGCTGAAAAAGGATACATTCCCGCGATCCTGCCGCGACCGGTCGGAAACATCCTGAGCCGAGGAGTGACGCTTCTGGCTGTGGTTGTCGCATGGGTGTTTTTCCGGGCTGAGTCATTTTCCGGCGCCAGCAACATCCTTGCGGGCATGACCGGACTTTCGACGGTTTACGAACCCGGCCTGTGGGACAGCATGATTTTCGGGACTGCTCCTGTCTGGGCTGCCATGATCTGTCTTGCGGCAATCGTGTTTCTGCTGCCGAATTCCATCGAATTCACCGAGAGGTACAACCCGGTACTCGGCCTTAAGAAACTGGTCGCGCAGCGTCCTTCGGAGGGTTTCCTGCCGGTTCGCTGGAAGCCGACAGCCGGATGGGCGGCTGCCGTCTCCGTTCTCTTTGGCGTCGCGCTGGTGCAAACCTACCGCCTGGCTGAAATGACCGAGTTCATCTACTTCAATTTCTAGCGAAGATCGGGATATGTGCGCCTGCACGCCCTTGCAGGCGCACACCGGACTGAAGTCGATCCCGGCAAATACTCTGGCGTTCGGGACCTGTTTTCAACAAATTGAAAATTGATAACCAATGAGCAAGCACAAAAAAGCTAACTTCCGTAAAGGTACACCTCCCGAACCGGAGAGCCGAGAGGAGAGAACCATGCGGAAATGGATCAAGGACTTAAGCTACGACGCGACGTTCTGGCTGGTTCTTGTTTTTATTTCTGCTTCCGCCATCGCTGCCTATGTCATCGCGGTTGATTTCGGACAGAAAGCCCGAACTGCAGATCTCGCAGCGGCTGCGCGCGCTCAGTCCGAACTCCTGTCGGCAACGCGGTCCTTCTATTCCCGAGAGGTAGTCGACAAGCTCTGGTCGTCACAGGATGTTGCCGTGAGCCACGATTACCACGGCAAGGACCTGACAATTCCGGCTCCGGTCTCCATGACGCTGGCGCTTGAAGATGAACTCAAGAATATCGGCGCGAGCAGCGGCATTCGCATGCTTTCAAGTTATCCATGGCCCTGGCGTCAGGATCGGGAACTCGATGCGTTTGAGCGCAAGGCGCTGGAAGTCGTTGCTTCATCACCCGACGAACCATTTCAGGTTCTGGAGCAACGGGAAGACGGCGCGGTGTTCCGCAGTGCAACGGCCGTTCGAATGGAAGAAAGCTGCGTTGCCTGTCACAACACGCATGCTGAATCGCCCAAAACGGATTGGGAAGTCGGGGACATCAGGGGTATCCAGGAAATCGTCATACCCGCCAGTGCCCTATATGGAACCGGGCTCACCTCGATCGACAACCTGATCTTCCTGCTCGCGGTCGCCTTTGTGGCCGCCGTTGCCCTTACATTTGTTCTTTCCCATCAACGCCAGCGTGCCACCAGAAAACTCGCGGACCTCGCTGACGCCGAACGGGACAAGAACGAAGCGCTTCGTACCGCAATTCATCGCGCAGAAACCGGCGAAGCGCAGGTCAACGCTATTTTGGACACCATGCTCGACGGGGTTCTGACAATCTCCCGGAGCGGCGAGATTCTCAGCGCGAACCAAACTGCACTCAAGATGTTTGCCGCAACGGAGGCAAGCGCGCTTATCGGAAAACTGATCTGCGACATCCTTCCGCTTACAACGCAAACAGAGCTGCCGTTCGACTGCTGCGCCGGATCCAATACCGATAGCGGCCCGGAAGGAGGACGGCTTGAAACCATGGGCCGGCGTCTTGATGGGCATGAGTATCCCGTCGAAATGTCACTTTCCGAGAGCACGGTCGATGGCACAAACACCTTTACCGCCATCTTGAGAGACCTCAGCGAGCAAAAATCTGCCGCCGCGAAACTGAAGCAGGCGGAGACCCGGCTTGTCGATGCCATTGAATCCCTGCCGGACGGTTTCGTGCTTTACGACGCGGATGATCGCCTAGTGCTTTGCAACAGCAAATACAAAGAGTTCTACAGCCAGAGTGCGGATTTGATCCAACCCGGAGCGAAATTCGAAGACATCATCCGGGGAGGTGCCAAGCGCGGTCAGTATCAGGTCCCCGATAACGTTCTGGAAGACTGGGTGTCCTTGCGTATGGAGCGCCATCGCAATCCCGGCGCCCCGATGGAACAGCACCTGGATAGCGGACGCTGGCTTCGCGTGATCGAAACACGAACAAGCGAAGGCGGACTTGTCGGTTTTCGGGTCGATATCACCGAACTGAAAAAGCGGGAAGAAGAGCTGAAACGCAGCGAGGACCTGCTTCGCAACGTGGTCGATGCCTCCTTTGACGGTGTCATCGTCATGAATGGCGAAGGTGTTGTCCTGGATTTCAGCCCGGCTGCCGAAGAGGTCTTTGGCTGGGAGGCACAAGAGCTGGTCGGTCAGAAGATGTCGAACTTCATCATTCCGGAAAAGTACCGGCAGGCACATGATGATGGTCTTGCCAGGTTTCTGATTACCGGAGAGGGGCCGGTTCTCGGCAAACGCATTGAAATTGAGGGCCAGCACAAGGATGGTCACGAGATCATCGTCGAGCTTGCAATCCGGCATACACGCGGTGCGGAGGGGCCCCTGTTCCTTGGCTATGTTCGCGACATCACTGAGCGCAAGGCGGCAGACGCAGCGTTGCGTGATGCCAAGGAAAAAGCGGAAGCCGCTAATGAGGCCAAGGCCAAGTTCCTGGCAATGATGAGCCACGAAATCCGGACCCCCATGAACGGGGTACTCGGTATCTTGAGCCTGCTGCGTGATACCGATCTCGATCCCGGCCAGGCCGATTATGTCAAGACAGCGCGGGAATCGGGACGTTCCCTCCTGGAATTGATCAACGACATTCTGGACTTTTCCAAACTGGAAGCTGGTCGGATGGAACTCGACAATGCTCCTTTCCGGTTGAATACGGTCGTGAAAAGCGTTGCCGACCTGTTCATGCCGATCGCCCAGGAAAAGGGTCTGGGGCTCTTCCTGAATGGACAGGAGGCTACTCCGCAAATCGTTGTCGGAGACTCCGGACGATTGCGACAGGTGATCCTGAACCTTGTTTCCAACGCGATCAAATTCACCGAGATCGGATCAGTCGAGATCACCGTTGACATTGTGAAGGACGATCCGGTCCGACCCGTTTTCCGGTTTTCGGTAAAAGATACCGGCATCGGCATTCCCAAAGACAAGCATGAAGCCCTGTTCGGAGAATTTGTCACGGTGGATGGCAGCTACACCAAAAAGCAGGGGGGAACCGGGTTGGGCCTCGCGATCTGTCAGCAGATTGCCCAGCTCATGGATGGAGACATCTCTCTGGAGAGCCTGCCCGGGGCCGGAAGCACTTTTCACTTCACTGTACCGATCACGCTTGCAGAAGATCAGACAGCCGCCACCGGTGACAACAGCGAAGCCGTTGATGCCGAACTGCCGGACGGTCTTGTCATACTGCTTGCCGAAGACAACGCAACCAATCAGATCGTTGTCAGCCATGCGCTGGAGCGAGCCGGGTGCGATATCGATATCGCAAACAATGGCAAGGAAGCCGTGCAGGCGGCACAGAAGCGCGACTATGATTGCATCCTGATGGATATTTCGATGCCGGAAATGGACGGTCTTGAAGCCACTAGGATGATCAAGGAAGGTCGGCGGAATACCGATACGCCCATCGTTGCGCTCACCGCCTATTCTCTGCGCGGAGACAGGGAGCGCTTTATCGCCTCGGGGATGTCCGACTTCCTGGCAAAACCGGTGGAGAAGCAGGATCTGCTCTCCTGCATTTCAAGAAATGTCCGCAGCCGCGAAATCAAAACACCGGCATCCAATGCGCCGGTAGATGCACACACGCTGGCGGAAGCTCGAGACATCCTGAGCACCATGCCGAAGGAGCTTCAGGAAAAACTGCTTCACCAGTTTGTCGAAGACACACTGAAGCGCCGCGAAGCTGTGCATGAGGCAGTCGAAAACGATGATCTTGAAAAACTGGAACGGGCGACCCACGCGCTGAAGAGCGTCGCGGGAACGTTCGGAGCGACAGACCTGACGAATGTCGCCGCCACAATCAACACGCTTGCGCGAGACGGTAAATCGGCCGCGGCCATGGCCAAGGTCGATGAACTCGATGAGACATGTGAACGTACGTTAGGGGAAGTGAAAGCATTAGGTGACGAGATTGGTGTAAGAATATCTCTCAACGCCTGATTGATACCCCCGGCGGCAGGAGGAATGTGAGTTGAAAGTCCTGATTGTTGAAGACGCCCTGCCGCTGGCCACCGTCTATGGTCACCATCTGTCACGGGCCGGCATTGACACGCTTCATGTGGAGACTGGCAAGGCGGCGCTCGAGCGGCTGCGCAAGGGCGGCGTCAGCGTCGTACTCCTGGATCTGCAATTGCCGGATATGAACGGGCTGGAGGTGCTCAGCACCATTCGGGAAGAGCAACTCCCGGTGACCGTGGTCGTGGTCACCAGCTCCGGCTCGATCAAGACCGCCGTCGATGCCATGCAGGCCGGTGCCTACGACTTCCTCGTCAAACCCGTTGCCGAGGAACGGCTGGTGACCACCACAAGAAATGCCCTTGAGCGTGAAACCCTGACCGAAGTTGTCGAGGAGGTCAGGCAGCCGTCAAATCCCAAGGCACATCACGGGTTTGTCGGGTCTTCCCTGCCGATGACCGCGGTTTACAAGATGATTGAAAGCGTGGCCCGCTCCAATGCTTCTGTTTTCATTACCGGTGAAAGCGGAACGGGCAAGGAAGTCTGCGCGGAGGCCATCCACAAATCCAGCCCGCGGGCCAAGCGGCCCTTTATCCCGCTCAATTGCGCGGCCATCCCGAAAGACCTGATTGAATCGGAGATCTTCGGTCACGTCAAAGGTGCCTTTACCGGTGCAACGTCAGACCGCGACGGAGCGGCCGCCCGCGCTGACGGCGGTACACTGTTTCTGGACGAAATCTGTGAACTGGAGCTGAACCTTCAGGCCAAACTGCTGCGGTTCTTGCAGAGCGGCACGATCCAGAAAGTCGGCAGCGACAGCCTGAAGAAAATCGATGTGCGCATTGTCTGCGCGACCAACCGGGATCCGCTGGAAGAGGTTGAAGCCAACCGTTTCCGAGAGGATCTTTACTACCGGCTTCATGTCCTGCCGATCGGACTACCTCCGCTCAGGGCGCGCGGGGCGGATATTCTCGAACTCGCCCGGCATTTCCTGACGCAATTCGCGTCAGAGGAAGGGAAACAGTTCGACGGATTTTCCGTGGAAGCGGAAGAAGCGCTGATGGCCCACGCCTGGGCTGGAAACGTCCGGGAGATGCAAAATACAATCCGCAATCTTGTTGTCCTGAACGAAGGTCCAATCGTTGATGTGGACATGTTGTCGACGCTTCAGGGGCGCGTTCCCTCCGCATCGCGAAACTCCGGGTCCGTTCCGCTGCAGGTCCCCTCACCGCAGCAAGGCATCACCCCTGTCGCGGCGGCGGCAAGCGGTTCCTGGCCCAGCCTGACCCTCGCACTCGGTCAGTCGTTCGACACGCTGGAACGGCAAATGATCGAGGCAACCATAGACGCGTGCGGCGGCAGCCTGCCGAAGACCGCCCGCGTCCTTCAGGTCAGCCCGTCGACGCTCTACCGCAAGAAGGAAATCTGGGCAGCGCAGGATGGTGAGAGTGATGAGGATGAGGAAGCGGAACTTTCGGAGGCGGAGCTGTAGAGGGCTCCTTATGAGTCACGTTCTTTTTCAGCAGGCGGGTCTAAAACCAAGTGCAATTCTGCTGCCCGCTCACGTAGTCGCTGAGCTGTGTTTTCGAGTGCCTGCGCTTCGTTGATCATCGCGCTATATGCAGACCACGATCTGCCGACCAAATGGTCATGGTTCACGCTATCGTCAGACATGTCCGCTCCTTATGAGTCATTCAAGACAACTCGCATCTTTTTCACATTGGAGATTGTGAGCTGCTATCTGATCAACGAGTTCTTTATCATTCTCCCAAATGAATTGAGCGGTCGCCTTGCTAGGAGTAATCCGTTTGTAGCCCGCACCATACAAGACGCTGTTCGGGGTGTTATCATTGTACCAATCCACAATGGGAGAAGTTCTGAGTTGATCCATTTCTGATACCGTAAGCGATTCGCCAGAATAACGATTTATGAGACGCATCGCCCATTCGCGCCCAGCATCTCCAATTTCTGGATTTTTATTTGGATCCACTCTAAGGATTTGGACACCTATCTTGACCATCTCAATGTCGTGCCCGCGATCTTTCGTTAGATAATCGAAACCACCAACTACCAAACCTCCACCAACCAGTATTGGAACTGTGTTGGCAATTATACTCTTCCAATATTCCGATAAAGCCATAACAAAAAACCTACTTTTTCTTCCTGCCACCAGCTCGACCAGATCCGCCAAAGCGCTCATTGGCTTCGGCTAGGTTCCAGTCACCACCGGGCATAGCTGCAACGGCCTCCCTAGTTTCTACCTGACTTTCCGAACTACTAATTTATGCGAAACACAGGTCGCCACTCAATTTTGCCAATCGCAGTGCGCTCTATCTTCTCTCCTGACCTTGGAAAGACCTCCCTAAGTACGCCCATGCCGAAGCCTGCCCTTATGATCTGAATGAATTCTTGCTTACTCACCCCCAACTCGGCAGCCTCTTCGGCCTCCCACAACTCCGCCACGGTCATTGGCGCCCAGTTTACTCTTTCAAATGAGTTCATAAGAGTAAGTACTTTTTCCTCTCGAACAGGAGTAAGAAACAATTTATTGAAACCACTATTTTTTGCGAAAAAGGTCTTGTTGTAATTCTCTATTAGTTCATCAGTTTTTTGATTTGCGGTACTTGCCTGATAAATTGCAACTCCAGCAACGATAAATGCTGCAACCCCGGATATTAGGCCGCCTACGCCTTCTACTTTTGCCCAAACGCTCACAACTACAACTCTCCTTAGTTCCATGATTTGCAAGCAACTCACAGGCTCCTATGAGTCACGACCGAAAAGAGGCTGTTTCTTCCTCTTTCGAAGTTCGCGTTTCATGACCTTGGCAATACGGTCCGCATCATCTTTCAGGTTCTGGATTGCAGCATCAATCTCACCATCGCTCGTGCAGTTTACGCTCAAACGATCTTTCATCGGTGCAATCGCAATTCCGTGGATGCCGCTATCCTCGAAATCGAGAACCTGGAACGTTTTTCCCATCACCTCGGCTCCTTATTGTACAAACGTCGGGGACCGCTTCATTTCGTCAATGGAACCAAAGCTAAGGTCCTCGTCGAAGTCCTTCTTAAGAACTGTCGTTTGAGGGTGACCAAAACGAACAATCTTTGTCTTGAACTGGAACCGTCCGTCGTCGGCTTTCCGGAAGTCGATCTTTTGGTACCAAGTTCCATTTTCCGCAGATGTCCGAACACTCAAAGTAGCGCCACCCTCCGCTGCGGCGTTTACAATAAGATCAAAAGGCAATCCGCCATAAGCACGAAGACTTACTTCTTCAAAGCTATATTTATTGGTCTCAGCCCCACTTACTATAGTGATTGAGACTTTCACGTTTCTGAGGTGGTAAGCCCCAGAAACCCAAATCTCGGGGGAGAACTTACCCATCCCGAGTTTAGGGTGTTGCACCAAATTCACCACAGGAAATGAATCGCCTCCAGTGATCATCTTAATAGTCTCACTTTGCAGAGAACTAATTTCGTCCTGCAATACGGTTATCTTGTCGGTTTTCTGGTCTAGTTTTGCTTGATAAGCGCTTTCCGCATCAGCACTTTCTTTATCTCTAATCGCGGCGGCAAATCCTCCTAGAAGCAATGCAACTACGCCGAAAAACATTGCACCGAGCGCCAGCAGGCCTGACGTGCTAGAAGTAAATGCGCCTAACAACTCTGCCACCTATTCATTCTTCATCCAATTCGGCTAACTTGGCCAATGCCTCTTTGCGCTCACCTTCAAAGTGTCGCCGTAGAGTTGCAACTGCATAACCATACTTCTTATGGAGTGCTCGCCAAGACATTTTCGGGTCCGCGATGTCTTTCCGCAGCGCCTTGAGCTGCTTCGGGTCTTCCCGCTCCAACCGCTTAATGAGTGTTTCCGGCCCCGGATGCCAACCGCGCTTACGAGCTGCGTCCATCCCTGCCCTAGTTCGTTCCGCTACCAGATCGCGTTCCAACTGCGCCAATGACGCCAACAGATGAAACATGAAGTTTCCCATGGCCGTACGGGTATCAATCTGATCATTCAGGCTGACGAAGTTCACTTCTTTCTTCTTCAACATTGCCATGAACGTGATCAGTTCACCGACATCACGGCCCAACCGATCCAGCTTCCAGACAACAAGCGTATCACCCGGCGCTAGGCTCTTTTTTAGCCATTCAAGCTGTTTGCGCTTCACCCCGTACGCAGACCGTTTTTCCTTGAAGATATAGGAGCATCCGTAATCGTTGAGGGCGCGGATCTGCATATCAAGGTTCTGGTCTTCTGTGCTGACGCGGGCATAGCCGTACACGCGCGTTTCCCATTCTCTTTCGTCGTTGTGCTCGATCACAGCAGGTCCGTTTTTCTCGAATTTCCGAAGAGTTTTTTCTTCATAAATTGAGTCACGAACCTTGTCTACTTTCTTAACGTATGGTAAACAACAATGCAAGCACGAACTGAGTCACATAAATCCCGTGCGAAACTGAGGCGTTGACGGCCCTGGCATAGAGAAACAGTCGGGGAAAGAGTTTCAGAAGTAGGCCATCTGAAGGGCGGACTTCAGGCCCTAGGCGCGAGGGGAAATCGCGTCAGAGGCCACCCCGCCGCAGCCGGTGAAATCCCGGCACCGAATTCAAGAAGGGAAAGGCCCCATCGTTTCCCTTCGTCCGTCTCACCCACGCGATATTGCTTCAAGCAGCGTTTCCGCAATGCCGATTGTGGCGACATGGGTCGTGATCGGCAGCTCTCCCTGAAGCATGGCACGGCGCAGATCTTGCCGGGGCTTCAACACCAGTTGCGTCTCTTCAAGGTCACCTGAACCTGCCTCGCCCAGCTTGATGACATGTTGCGCGACATAGATGTGTGCGCGCGCAATCCTCTGGTTGCCGTGAAGCACCAGTGACGGGCCTTGAAGCCAGCGGCCGCCGCCATAGCCGGTCTCCTCCAGAAGTTCGCGCCGGGCAGAGAATTCGGGATCTTCACCCGGTTCAATTTGCCCTCCCGGCAATGTCAGGCAAACCTCGCCGACGCCATGCTTGTATTGACGCAACAGCAGGACATTGCCGTCTTCCGTCAGCGCGTAGATAGTTGCGAATGACGGCAGGTCGATGCGGTAATAATCGTCCACGATCCGATTGTCGGGCAGACACACCGTCTGGCGCAGGACCCGCAATCGATTGCCCGCATCAAAGACCTTGCGGCTCTCGACAAGTGACCAGCAGCTACGATCAAAACCCTTCTGATCGATGGCGTTCATATCAAGCCTCCTGAAGCATCCGGTTCATGGTGTGCGGCCGTTGACCGGCATCAGGAGCTGAGCGCATTTCATAGCTGAGCAACTGGCTAACATCGCTCGGCCCATTCACTGTCGACACGACATCCGAGGTCAACAGGGCGTCGCAGAGCGGTTTTGCAAATCCACCTGCGGATCGGTTGGCGAAATAGGCAATCAGGCGCGATGCCTTGTGGCGTTTCAGGATATGTTCATGAACCCGGGCACTGGTGAAAGTATTGGGTGTGATCATCAGGCTGATATCGCTGTCCCGGCATACCGTGTGATCCGGAAAACGGGCCTTCATTTCATCTGCAATCACATCAAGTTCACGATGTTCTCTCTCCCAGCGCCGATAGGCCATTTGTTGACCGGCCGTGCTTCGAATGCCGGCAAGGCTCAAACGAAGGGTGGCAGACCCGCATTCCAGCAATGGTGCTTCCTTCCCGGAATAGGCGCTTTGCTGGACCGCCTTGGCGACAAACTCATAAAGATCGTCGGAGAAAAGGTGTTCGTGACGGATCAGTATTTCATTGTTCACCCAAAGCTCTGTACCGCACGAGGCAAACACACCTTCAAAGGCATGGCGGACGGACCCGGGCAGACGCGACATTACCTCAGAGTAGTTGGCCGATGTCAGCAGGTAGCATGGATGTGAACGGGCAAATTCCCGTACATAGCCGGCAAATTCATGATCCATCCGACCGAAACGGCTCGCGACAAGCACATCCAGATCGAACAGGAAGACTTTTTCGCCAGCGGCAAGCGGGTCAACGATTTCAGGCCCGGTTACCTGACCAATGGCCTCAAACGCAACTTTCGAAAACATGACTGCTCTCCATTGTTCAATTGGTTCTGGAGAAGCAAATGCAATCGGTCGGCCACAATTTCAAAATCAGCTCCACTTTATGATTTATATCAGCTTTCCAATTACTTAAAGGTAGCGTCAGCAAAGTCGAGATGGATTGATCCAGCCGGAACTTCGCGAAACGAAAAGGGGTCTTTTTGAAATCGCGAATTTCAGGATTACGCCAATCGGTCCCGCGTACTCTTTATAATAAGGGCGACCTGCCGGTCGCGTTTTCAGATGGCGCTGGTCGTGGTCTGGACAAAATCGCTTCGCACAGGAAGCGAAGTTGCCTGAAGGACCTTTCCTTTCAAAATTTCACGACACCTGGGTAAGCGATTTTTTCCTTCGCATTGCGCTTCTAAAAAGTTGGATTTTGAAAATCGGGTTTTCAATTTCGAAAACCCGAAACTTTACCCACTTTGCCACAGTAACCGTAACTTACTGAAATAAATAAAGAAATTTTTCAAACCTGCGTTTGGCACGTTCCTTGTTTCTGAAATTGCCAGAACACATTCTGGGAGCAGTCGAATGAACATGTATGTCTCAAATGAACAATTCGCCCGCAAGCTGGACGCTTCCGAGCTCGGAATTCAGGATTTCAAGGATGCGATCAGCGTGATCGGTCTGGGGTATGTCGGCGCTGTTTCGCTTGCCTGCCTCAGCTCACTTGGTCACCGCGTCGTTGGTGTCGACGTCGATGAGAAAAAAGTTGATGCCATCGCATGGGGACAAAGCCCCATAGTAGAAGATCAGCTCGGGGAACTGTTGACGAGGGGCGTCGATAATGACCTGCTGTCCGCGACGACTGACATCAAGCGCGCCATCTGGACCACCGACATCACCTTTGTTTCCGTTGGCACGCCGACCGCAGAGGACGGCGGTTGCGACACGCGCGCAATCGAGGCGGTTGCCCGCAGTATCGGCGAGGCCCTTGCTGTCAAGGATTCATTCCATATCATCGTGCTGCGATGCTCCGTTCCTCCGGGAACGACGCTCAAGGTGATGAAGCCGATCATCGAGCGCTATTCACACAAAACCGCCGGCCAGGATTTCGGCATCTGCTTCAATCCGGAATTCCTACGTGAAGGCAGCGCCGTCGCGGATTTCCACGAACCGCCGAAAACGGTCTTCGGTGTGACCGATCAATATACTGCCCGTGCCCTGGCCAGGATCTACGCATCGGTCGATATCAATCCGATCGTCACCTCGGTCGAAGTCGCGGAACTGGTGAAGTATGTCGACAATGTCTGGCACGCGACCAAGGTCTGCTTTGCCAATGAAATCGGCCGTCTGTGCAAGCCAATGGGCATCGACAGCCATGCAGTCATGGACATTTTCGTTCAGGACACCAAGCTCAACCTGTCCCCCTACTACCTGAAGCCCGGCTTCGCATTCGGCGGTTCCTGCCTGCCGAAGGAAGTCCGCGCCGTGACACACCTGGCGGATCATCTCGGCATCGACCTGCCGATGCTCGATGCTCTGATCCCCTCCAATCAGGAGCAGGTCCGCCAGGCCCTCAATCTTGTCAAACGCACTTGTGCGAGAAAAGTCGCGATCATGGGCATTGCTTTCAAACCGGGCACGGACGACTTGCGCGAGAGCCCCATTCTGGACGTGATCGCGGAGTTGATGAAATCCGGCATCGAGGTAACCGCCTATGACCCGGCCATCCAGCCTGGTCCGCATATCAGCCAACAGTTCGACTATATGCGCCATGCGGCTCCGCATCTTCAGACTGTCGTGGACGCTTTGCCGGAGTTTTTGAAGGAAACCCCGGAAACGGCGCTCGCGGACGCAGATGCGGTTGTTGTCTCCCAGAACATTCCCGCCCTCAGGAGCGCGCTCGCGTCCAAGAAGGAAGAGGCCGTGGTTGTGGACCTGATCCGCATCCCCAACAACGCCCCAACCTCTTCCAACTATGTCGGTATCGGCTGGTAGGACTGAGCGCTCCGGTCCGCTCCCTCTTCCCATCGACCGCCCAGAGAGGGAGCGGACACCCTTTTTCATTCTTGTGGGAGCAAGTCTGATTCGATTGCCAAAAGAGCCCGAATATTCCGGGCTCTTTTTCTATTCAGCAGCCGGTTCGCCCGATACCCGGCGTTGGGACATCTTTCGTGTCAGGATCATCCGGCGGACGAAAGCGATGACGAAGAGGCCCGTCAGGATCAGAACGATGGTTGGCGCCGGGGCGCTGTCGAGAAAGAAGCTGGCATAGGTTCCGGCCAGCATGGATGCCATGCAGACAAGAACCGATACCCACAGCATCGTGCCGAATGTGCGCACAAGCAGGAAGGCTATTGCACCGGGGGCGATCAGCAAACCGATGGCAAGGATCAGTCCCGCTGCCGACAGTGTTGCGACGATGGTCAGTGAAAGGGCAGCCAGCAGACCGTAGTGCAGCAGATTGACAGGAAGACCGGACGCCTGGGCCTGGGCGGCGTCGAAACTGTGGAGGACCAGGTCTTTCCACTTCAGAACAAGGCCCGCACCGACGATGAGCGCAATGGATCCGGCGGTCACGAGGTCGCCCGGGCCAACGCCGAGCATGTTGCCGAACAGAATGTGGTCCAGATGGGCGTTGGTTTCGATCGAGACATAGAGCACAATGCCAAGCCCGAACATTCCTGAAAAGACCACGCCCATCACCGTGTCCTGCTTGACCCGGCTGTTCCCGGCCAGGAACCCGGTTGCCAGCGCGCACAACATGCCGGCAGCGAAGGCGCCGACAAGCAACGGTATTCCGAAGATGTAGGCAAGCACGATGCCCGGCAGGATCGCATGGCTGACGGCGTCCCCCATCAGGGCCCAACCTTTCATGACCAAAAAGCAGGACAGCAGCGCCGTCGGGACGGCAACGATGATGCAGATCAGGAAGGCGTTCTGCATGAAGGGGAATTTGAACGGAAGCAGCAGCGTGTCGAGATCCATCACAGCATCTCCTCACGGCTGGTCTGTCCAGAGAGCACCCCTGAGGGTGCAATGCTGTCAGGCGGCCCTTTCTTCAAGGCCTCAGCCGCTTTTCGCCTTGCAGCCAGAAGGCCATGTTTGGGAGCAAGCAGGAAGGCAATCAGGAAGATAATCGTCTGCAACGTGACGATGATGCCACCGGTCGCACCATCGAGGAAATAGCTGGCATAGGCTCCGGTGAAACTGGTGAGCGCTCCAATCGCGACCGAGAGCATGATCAGGCGCGGAAAGCGATCGCAAAGGAGATATGCGGTTGCACCGGGTGTCACGACCATGGCGATAACCAGAAAGGCTCCGACAGTCTGCATGGCTGCAACGACCGAGGCCGACAGAAGCACGAAGAAGATCGCCTTCAAGAGACCGGGCCGCAGTCCAATGGTGCGGGCATGGTTTTCGTCAAAGAATGTGACCATCAGGTCCTTCCATTTGGCGAGCAGGACTGCCAGGGAAACGAAGCCGATGATGGCGAGCTGGAGCGTGTCTTCCGGGGTGATCGCCAGAATGTTGCCCATGGTGATTGTCTGGACAGATACCGACATCGGGTTGACCGAAACAATGAAGAGCCCCAGACCGAAGAAGCTGGTGAAGATCAGGCCGATGATCACGTCCACTTTCAATCCGGACCGCTCCGACAGGAACAGCATCGCACCAGCTGCAAGCCCGCCGGCAATAAAGGCTCCCAGAGCAAACGGCAGCCCGATGATGTAAGCCGCTGCAACACCCGGCACGACGGAATGAGACAGGGCATCGCCAATCAAAGACCAGCCCTTCAACATCAGGTATGCGGAGAGAAACGCGCAGACACCACCGACCAGGGCGGACACCCACATCGCGTTGGTCATGTAATTATAGGAAAACGGCTCCAGAAGCACTTCCATCACTTGCGGACCTCGGTGGTCTGGACTTCATCGCCATATTGGACGAAAGGCCGCTCGTCGTCGGTCAGGATGGTCACTTTGCGCTGATCGCCGTCCGTATGCAGCGTTTCGTCGGAAATCGTAAAGTGGCGCAGAACACCCCCGAAGGCCTGCTCCAGATTGTCGCGCGTGAAGGTGGTTTCCGTCGGGCCGTAGGCGAGCACGGTTCCCTTGACCAGAACTGTTCGATCGCAGAATTCCGGAACAGACCCGAGGTTATGGGTCGACACCAGCATCACCCTGCCCTCGTCACGCAGTTCCTTCAACAGGCCGATGATCTGCTCTTCTGTCTTGACATCTACACCGGTGAAGGGCTCGTCCAGAAGGATCACCTGACCGTCCTGTGCCAGCGCACGGGCAAGAAAGACGCGCTTGCGCTGGCCGCCGGAAAGCTCACCGATCTGACGGTGCCGGAAGTCCTGCATGTTGACCCGCTGCAACGCTTGATCGACGGCATCATGATCTGCCTGCTTGGGACGGCGCAAAAACCCCATATGGCCGTAGCGCCCCATCATGACGACGTCTTCCACCAGAACCGGAAACGACCAGTCAACTTCCTCAGACTGGGGAACGTAGGCGACAAGGTTCTTGCGCAGGGCTTCTCGGACGGGAAGATCCAGGATGCGGATCTTGCCCCTGGCCGCCGGGACGAACCCCATCATCGCCTTGAAAAGGGTGGATTTTCCCGCGCCATTGACGCCGACAAGGGCCGTAACGGTGCCACGTGGAATTTCAAAACTCGCGTTCCACAATGCGGTGTGACCATTGCGGTAGGTTACCGTGACGTCCTCGGCGGATAGGCCGCCTCCATCCGCCTGTGCGGTCACGTCCATTTCCAGGTCCTTGATGACATTCAGCATGGGTCATCCCATTTAAGAGCACAATTCATGGCTTCACAATCAAAACCCCGCGGCAAGATTTCCGCGGGGCCAGGTCAAGCCATTCCGTTGATCAATTGGTGGCTGCCTTGAGACCCTCGGCCACGGTTCCGGCGGTGACTTTCAGAAGATCGAGATAGGTTGGCACCGGACCGTCTGCTTCACTCAAGGAGTCCACGTATAGCTCACCGCCATAGGTGGCGCCGGTTTCGCGTGCTACTTGCCGGGCCGGTGCGGTGTTGACCGTGCTTTCACAAAAGACAACCGGAATCTCGTTGTCCCTGACACCGTCAATCACCGCGCGGACCTGTTGCGGCGTGCCAACCTGATCGGCGTTCATCGGCCAGAGGTAGAGTTCCTTCATGTCGAAATCCCGAGCGAGATAACTGAACGCCCCCTCACACGTTACCAGCCAGCGCTGTTCCTGCGGAATTGTGGAAACCGCTTGACGCAACGGGTCGATCGTTTCGCGCAGCTTGTCTTTATAGACGGTAGCGTTTTGCTCATAGGTCGCCGCATTGTCAGGGTCCTGCTCCGAAAACGCCTTGACGATGTTGTCGATATAGACGAGCGCATTGTCGAGGCCCATCCATGCGTGCGGGTTCGGTTTGCCTTCATAGGACCCGGACCTGATGGAAATCGGGTCAATGCCATCGGTCAGCGTTGCGGATGGGATGTCGCCGAGATTTGAAAGAAACTGCTCAAACCACAGCTCCAGGTTCATCCCGTTCCAAAGGATCAGATCGGCATCGGAAGCCCGTACGATGTCCTGGGGGGTTGGCTGGTAGCCATGAATTTCCGCGCCGGGCTTGGTAATCGAAACAACCTCAGCTGTCTCCCCTGCCACATTTTGTGCAATATCAGCCAGAACCGTGAACGTGGTGACCACTTTCATCTTGTCCTCGGCCAACACACCAGTGGCAAGGCCAACCGCCAGCGTTGTGATCGATGTGGTAATTGCCAGCTTTTTGAACATTCCAAACTCCTGAAAGAGAAACCTCGCCCTGTTACCTGCAAGTGATATTGCAAATCATTCGCAACTGTCAAGCTAGTTGCGAATGATTTGCATTTTCACAAATACTGCGACCCGGTTTCAGCGAGCCCTCCAACCCAGATTTCACTCAGGTTATCAGATAGTGGGCACGTAAATTATTTTTGCTATTGCAAGTCATTTGCAAAAACTTGTTTTATGGAACATCAATGGATGCGTGCACTACGTTGAACCTTGGTGCGATGGACCAACTCAAGCACTCAGAAACGGATGGACATGACCGATAGCAAGACGGACATCTGCGACAATTCGAACGATACGATCACCAAACGTCTTCGTGCTGCGGGTCTGCGCCCCACAGTTCAACGCCGGACCGTTGCCGAAAACCTGCTTTGCGGCCCGCACCAACATGTTGACGCATCGAAGCTTTTTGAAACGATTTCCGGCAATGGTGGTCGAATTTCACTTGCTACAATCTACAACACGCTCAACGATTTCGAGCGGGTCGGCCTCTTGCGCAGGATAGCAATTTCGGGTGAACGCACATGGTTCGACACCGACACTGGCGACCACAGGCATTACTATATTCCTGATGAAGACAGGGTGTTCGACTGTCCGTCCTCCGCGCTGGTCATCGATGTCACACCTCGCGCGCCCTCAGGTTACCGTATCGAGAAGGTTGATGTGGTCATCCATCTGGAAGCCGATACAACGAAAACCAGCGATTGACCTTCGTCCCCCTCCCCCGAGGCCTTTTGGCAGGCGCACGAGTGCTAAGGTCTGCCGAGTTTCACCGGAACCTGAAGACGTTCCGCCGCCCCTTGAATATGCGCTGCCATCGCAACACGCGCTGAACTTCTGCTACCCGCCTCGACCGCATACAGAATTTTCCGATGTTCGCTGATCGTGACATCGAGAAGGTCGTCCCTCGTATAGATTTCTGAGGTCGCCTGTGTCGTTTCCTTCAAGCGCGAGGAGATATAATCGATGATGGTGGACAGATAGGTGTTGCCCGATGCCTTGCCGAGCGCCCGGTGAAAAGTCGCATCGGCCTCCAGCCGCTTTTCATCGAATTCCTGCTGGCCCTCCATATCGGCAATGGCTGTTTGCAAAACGACGAGATCAGCATCGCTACGGCGTTCGGCGGCAAGCCCCGCCGCCTCGATTTCCAGAAGACCGCGCAGCTCGAACAGGTCCGCCAGATTGTCGGATTTTCCGAGTGCGCGGATATCGACGCGGAATGTTTCGCGTTCGCAAACTGGTTTGACCACAGCCCCCCTACCCTGACGGGATTCGATAATGCCATCTGACCGCAATCGAGCGATCGCCTCGCGCACGACATTCCGGCTTACACCAAATGTCTGGGCCAGACTATGTTCGGTCGGGAGCGCGTCACCCGGCTTCAATTCGCCATCGGTAATCTTGGCCATAATGTCCGAAGCTATGCGATCCGGCAGGAGGGATGCCCGATGGACTTGTCGAAACTCTGCCATGACTTCCTTCCTCCGCACATAGTTTGGCGTCTAACCGCCATTTGGCGCCCAACTGAGCGCTCATTCCGACTGTTTTGCATCCATATGACAAGGATGTGTCCTTGTCGAGTTGTCGTGTCCTCAAGGTCATACCCTCATCCAATTGGCTGCAATGGCGTAGCAAACGTCAATGAACTGGAGGAAAAGTTGCGAAAAACGAACATTCTGCCCGATGGAACGCGTTGAAGCAGCGGAGTGAAGCCGTTTTGCTTCTCCTCGGGACAAGCTGATTTTCCCTGCAACTTCGTTTCAAAACCTAAAAACCAGACCAGCTCGCCAGGTCACCATCCCCAGGCAATCACAAAGCGTAAATCACTTCGGCGGCCCGGACCGCGGCAGAGGCCCGATTTTCAACGCCCAGTTTTATGAAGATCTGTTCCAGATGCTTGTTGACTGTCCGCGGCGACAAGCCAAGGATTTCGCCGATATCCTTGTTGGCCTTGCCTTTGGCAATCCAGATCAGGACTTCAGCCTCTCGTTTCGTCAGATCGAACCTGTCCTGCAAGGCGTTCTGCTGTCCGGCCTCATCTTCTGCCGTCACGCGAAACAGATTTTCATCAGGCCCGACCCGGCCCAAAGGATGCAGCTGGACAGCGAGGTTCTCCGAAAGCCCGAGCATGAAACTCCTGCGCCGAATGTCGACAGCATGCGGACCTTCGAGCCATTCCCCCAAAGCCCTGCCCAACCGAAACAGACTGGTATCAGCTGCACCCGTTTTCGCCAAAAGGTTCTGGATCTGGGGGGTCGACCACAACACCGTTCCTTCGGAAGATACGGCCACAAGGTGGCGGCCTGCCGCATCAAGAGCCACATGCGCGCTTTGCACTGAACGTGCGTTTTTCAGATGAACCTTTATGCGCGCCTTCAATTCATCCACGTCGATCGGCTTGGTCAGAAAATCCACGCCCCCGCTTTCCAGCGCCTTGACTATATGCTCAGTCTCCGAAAGTCCTGTCATGAATATAACCGGCACGTGTTTGTGAGACGGATAGGTCTTGATCCTCCGACAGGTGTCGAACCCGTCCAGTCCGGGCATGACCGCATCCATGAGGATTGTGTCTGGTGTCACTTTCTCGCAGATGGAAAGCGCCGCTTCGCCACTGGTCGCAACAAGCACGGCAATTCCGGTCTGTTTCAGGGCTTCGGTGACAAATCCGAGTGTTTCCGGGCTGTCATCGACCACAAGAACCGTATCTCGGCGTTCATCCGTCATGCGTCTCCAATCCGCTCAGGACATTCCTGTAAGCGTCGAAATCAAACTTGTTGAGATGCTCGTTCAAGGTGTCTGTCAGGGCCCGGTTTTCCGGCTCGGTCGCAAGCTCCGCCAGCTTGGCTTCGATCCCCTCGACATAGCCAATGTCGGCCAGCGACATCAGATCGGCGATATGTTCCGCACCCGGTGAGCGGAGCGGTACGGCCAGCTGTGTTTCACTGGTGTTTGGCTGTGGTTTTTCCGTCCAGACAATGCTCATGTATTTTTGCAAAAGATCCAGCAACTGACCGATAACAAAGGGCTTTGCCAGCGTCGCACTGTGATGGATCGGTCCCTCCGGGCGCAGAGCCTGATCGCCAATATTTGCAGACAGCATGATGATAGGTGCTGCGTCTCCCTGATCGCGAAGAACATTCACCAATTCCCAACCATTCATTCCCGGCATCAGAATGTCGATGAGATAAAGATCCGGTTTCAGGCAGCAAACGGTTTCAAGGCAACTTGCGCCGCTTTCCGCGCCCAGCACCGCAAAGCCAAGAGGCTTCAGGATATCGCTTACGAGCGACCTGTGATCGGGGTTGTCGTCTATGACGGCAATTGTCCTGCGCGGCCCCTCATAACCCCGCACTTGCCTGTCGAGACGAATTGTGTCGGCCGGACGATCAACGGCTGCAAGCATCAGTCGCACTTCGAATGAAGCGCCCGTTCCCTGCTCACTGGCAACCGCGATTGCACCGCCCATGGTCTCGGTCAGCAACTTGGTAATGGTTAGTCCCAACCCCAGTCCTGGTGTTTGGTTCACGCCAGCCGAACGGCTCCTTCCAAAGGGTTCGAATATCTTGTGTTGTTCGGCCAGTTCGATCCCGGGGCCACTGTCAGACACAACGAAGCTGGCGACCTGTGACCGATACCGGACCGTGAGGGACACCTTGCCTTCACTGGTGAACTTGATTGCATTGGATAATAAATTGACCAGAATCTGCCGAAGACGTTTTTCATCCGTTCTGACAAAGATCGGCAGATTGGCAGCCCGTACGTAGTCGAATTCAAGTCCCTTGGCCACCGCCTGCATCCGGAACATGTCGACGATCTGGTCCAGGAATTCGAGAATGTTAATCTCGTTGGAATAGATCTGCAGTCGACCGGCTTCGATGCGGGAAATGTCCAACAGGCCGTCAATAAGTCCCGACAAGTGCTCCGCGCTACGCCGAATTGTGCTGACCGCAGGTTTGCGCGTCAGCGGCAAAGTCTCATCGCGCTCCAGAACCTGCGCATATCCCATAACCGCGTTCAAAGGTGTTCTGAGTTCGTGGGAAAGACCAACGACATACCGGCTCTTGGCCAGGTTTGCCGCCTCGGCGTCTTCCTTGGCTTTCTGTAGTGCCGCATCGGTCGCGCTGTGGGCATCGATCTCTCTTTGCAACAACGCGTTTTGACGGGCTGACTCCTCTTCTGCCACCCGCCTCGTGTCGTGGGCGAGTACAAGAAACCAGCAGGAAATTCCAGCCACAATGGCAAACACGAAGAAGATCAGAGTGACGGTCTGGCCGATCAGACCGGTAGGGTCTCCTAACCGGCTGGCTGCCTGTGCGTAGATGATCCACAGAACAAGTCCTATTCCGGCAACTGAGACCAAGGAGGACAAAGCGTAGCGCCCCAGACGGGAGCGCAAATGGACGAGTGCGCGTTCGGGCAAAAACCGACCTGCGACGGATCCCAACTGATAGGAAATCCGGGCCTTGGGTTTGCAGGAATCGTGGCAGCGGGCATCCAGTGAACAGCAAAGCGAACAGATCGGCGCCTGGTAGGCCGGACAATAAGCCATATCTTCAGGCTCAAACGGATTTTCACAAATTGAACATGCAATCTGGTTCACATCCTGCCAGCTGCGTCGCGGCTTGCGAGCCAGATAAAACCTGCCCTTGGTGGCAATGGCAATCAGAGGTGCCGCAACAAATGCGACGACCATGGCCAGGAATGTCGCGAGTGCTGCAGCGACATCGCCGAACTGACCGAAGTGGGCTGCCAGTGCGAGGCAGGTCGCAAGCAGCATTGCTCCTGTGCCAACCGGGTTGATGTCATATAGATGGGCTCGCTTGAACTCGATGCCCGGAGGCGACAAGCCAAGAGGTTTGTTGATAAAGAGGTCTGCGGAAATGGCGGAAAGCCACGCCATGGCGATTATGGAAAAGACCCCAAGGGTTTCTTCCAGCAAGCTATAGATACCCAGCTCCATCAGAAGCAGCGCGATGCCGACATTGAAAACCAGCCAGACAACCCGACCCGGATGGGAATGGGTCAGGCGGGAAAAGAAGTTCGACCACGCCAATGATCCCGCATAGGCATTCATCACGTTGATCTTCAACTGTGCCACCACCACGAATGCAGCCATCAACAACAGGACCACCGTCTCACTTGGGATCATGTAACCGAAGGCGACGGCATACATTCGCGAAGGTTCGTCCGCGTGTTCCACAGGCACACCGTGCGACAAGACGAGCACCGCCAGAAACGAGCCGGCAATCATCTTCGGTGCCCCGAGAATGACCCAGCCCGGTCCAGCCAGAAACAAGGCCAGGCGATGACGGCGCCGGGCAAAATCCTGTGCTGGCAGGAAGCGAAGAAAATCGACCTGCTCGCCAATTTGAGCCATCAGGGCCAGGATCACGGCCGACGCGGCGCCGAAGCTGATGAGATTGATGCTGGGCCATCCGCCGGGCTGACTGCTGGGTGCCTGTGTTTCGGGATCTATTCCGGAAAAACTCAACCAGTCTCCAACCGCCTGCCAGTCGGTGAACGCGATGAAAACGAACGGAAGTACGTTGAGGATGATCCAGAAGGGTTGTGTGGCCAGCTGAAAACGACTGATCCAGGTTATGCCGTGGGTCACCAGCGGAATCACTGCCACCGCACTGATGATGTAGCCGATCCAGAGTGGAACGCCGAAAGCGAATTCCAGGGCGCTCGACATGATCGAAGCCTCGATCGCAAACAGGATGAAGGTGAAACTGGCATAAATCAGCGAAGTGATTGTCGAGCCGATATAACCAAAACCCGCACCACGTGTCAGGAGGTCGATATCGACGCCGTAACGCATGGCATAACGGCTGATCGGCAGACCGACAACAAGCAGCACAAGACTGCCGACCAGAATGGCAAGAAATGCATTTGCGGTCCCGTGGGACAGCGTGATCGCTCCACCGATCGCCTCAAGCGCCAAAAACGAAATTGCGCCGATGGCGGTCTGCGAAATGGCGCGGGATGAAAAGCGGCGCGCGCTTTTTGCCGTGAACCGCAGTGCATAATCTTCCAGGGTCTGGTTGTTGACCCATTTGTTGTACTGGCGGCGGATCGGCAGAATGCGCTGGCGCGCCCTCACAACGCTGCCCCGAAATTAGTCAGCTGCCTCAGTATTAGGCAATACGTAAGCCCCATCGGTCCGGTGAGCACCCTTGTTCAACACGATGTGCCTGAAACAGCAATTTCCGCGCCAAAGAGATTTGGCTTGGATAGGATCTCACTTTTCAGCTGCGGCGGACCACCAGAGATCGAAACTTGGCGCCCCCGATTGCTTGCCAGCCGGAGGTGGAACAACCGTCTTCCAGCGACCGATCCAGCTTTTGTCATTGTGGAAAAGCGGAACGGCGTAGAAGCCGGAAATCAGCAATCGATCCAATGCCCGCACAGAGGCAACGAAATCGTCCTCCGTTTCCGCCGACATCAAGGCCTCGAGAACGTGGTCTATGGCCGGTTCACGTGCTCCGACGAAATTGAAGCTTCCAGGAGTTTCCGAAGCTGCGCTTGACCATCTGCCAAGCTGTTCTGCTCCCGGAGACAGTCCGACACCCCATTGGTTGAAGACCATGTCAAAGTCGCGCTTTGTCCTGCGGTCCTCGAATTGACCTGGATCGGGTGTGCGCACCCGCGCATCGATACCGAGCAATCGAAGCGTACGGACATAAGCTTCCGCGAGACGCTCCTCGTCGGCATTTTTGGTCATGATTTCGAAGGAGAGCTGCTTACCGGTTCTGGTCTCAACAAGCTTTTCGCTGTCGAGCCTATACCCCGCATTTTCCAGTTCCGCCAAGGCGGACTGCATCTGCGCCCTGTCGCGCGCCGTCCCGTCGCCATTGGAGGGACGCCATGTTCCCATGATCACGTCCGCTTCCACCGCGTCCGGATAGGGTGCCAGCATAACCTGTTCCAGATGGCCTTCGGGCCGGCCGACGGATGACAGCACCGAATTGTCCCAATATCCGATCGTACGTGTGACCAGATCGAAATAGTAAGCCCGGTTGACCCAGTCGAAGTCGAACAAGTTCGCAAGTGCCTTGCGAACCCGGCGATCGGAGAACATCTCACGACGGGTGTTGAAGGCGATCCCATACATGCTGGCCGGACCGGCCCGATCATAAACTTCGCGTACCACGTCCCCGGCATTCGCCGCTGCAAAGTTGAACCCATTCTCCCATCGGGCTGGATCCTGGAATGCAAGGGCATCAATCTCACCCTTTTTGAAGGCTTCCAGCAGAGCTGTCCGGTCACGGAAATAATCGATCCGGATCTCGTCGAAATTGAACACACCGGCCATGATGGGCAGGTCGGTTGCCCAATACTCCGGGTTCTTCTTATACACGACACGCCGTCCGGGTTCGATGGAAGCAAACGTGTACGGGCCGCTTGCCACTGGAGGTGTCAGGGTCGAGCGATCGAACGTCTCCGGATCGATGTGCTTTCGCGAATAGACAGGTGCAAGCGAAACGGCGATCGGCAGATTTCGGTTTCCGCTTTCTGAGAACGTAAGCTTCAATCGCCCGGGTCCGGTGATCTCCGCTTTTTCGATCAGGGCATAATTGTCCCGGAAAGGCGGGCGTCCCCGATCCCGGATAATTTCAAGCGAAAAGATCACGTCTTCCGGCGTAACCGGTGTATCGTCTGAAAAACGTGCATCCGGATTGAGTTCATATTCGATCCAGGAACGGTCCTCAGGCATGCGCACTTTCCGGGCAAGCAGTCCATAAAGTGCCGACGGCTCGTCATAATTGCGCACCATCAGCGATTCCAGAATGTTGTTGCCGAACGGGCGCTCACGCATGCCCCGCGTCGTCGTCCATGCACCTTGAACGATGTACTGGTTCAGGCTGTCAAATGTGCCATGGACTCCGAGTTTGAGAACACCGCCCTTCGGTGCATCCGGATTGGCATAGGGCAGCGGATCGTCGGGGCCAAGTTCCGGCTCGCCAAACCTGGTAATTGCATAGGTCCACGGAACGTCCTCGTCTGAGGCCTGTACCTTTCCGGTACTGGAAACCAACGCACACATCACGGCGGCTAGGAAGCTTTCGACTAGAAAACTTCTGTGATGACGGATTGCAGAATGCGCCATGGAACACCCGATTTCAATTTGGCTTCGCCCCTTCCCTAACTTTAACGCATACGATCGCTGACGGGATTAAATCTTGGCAAGCTGTTCAAATAGACCTCGAAGGCCTGCAGCGATTCCCCTCCCAGTCCCAACGTGTGTTTAAAAGCAGATGACAGCCACCTGCGTCGGCGCTTCGACCTATTACGTCAAATGACGTATGTTGCAGCGCACACATTCCGGCGCACGATCTTTCCCCGACAGCGGCAAACCTTCCAGCCGCTTTGCACCGGCCGGGAACCGGTGACGCAACAAGGGGAACTCGCATGAAAAAGACATTCACCAAATTTGCTCTGGCCGGCCTGATGGCCTCCACAATGATCGGTGGCGCTGCTGCCGAAGACACCATCAAGGTCGGCATTCTGCACTCGCTTTCCGGCACGATGGCGATTTCGGAAACCACGTTGAAAGACGCCATGCTGATGCTCATCGAAGAGCAGAACAAAAAAGGCGGTCTTTTGGGAAAGAAACTTGAAGCCGTTGTCGTTGACCCGGCGTCCGACTGGCCGCTCTTTGCCGAGAAGGCACGCGAACTGATTGAAGTTAATGGAGTGGATGCGGTGTTCGGGTGCTGGACTTCCGTGTCCCGCAAATCCGTTCTGCCGGTCTTTGAAGAGTTGAATTCGTTGCTGTTCTACCCGGTTCAGTATGAAGGCGAAGAAAGCCAGCGCAACGTCTTCTACACCGGTGCGGCACCGAACCAGCAGGCCATTCCGGCTGTTGACTACCTGATGAACGAAGAAGGCGTCGAACGCTGGGTCCTGGCCGGCACCGACTATGTTTATCCGCGCACGACCAACAAGATCCTGGAAGCCTACCTTAAGTCCAAGGGTGTGGCTGAAGAAGACATCATGATCAACTACACGCCATTTGGGCATTCCGACTGGCAAACGATCGTGTCCGATATCAAGGCATTCGGCTCCGCCGGCAAGAAAACGGCGGTCGTTTCGACCATCAACGGAGATGCCAACGTGCCGTTCTACAAAGAACTCGGCAATGCAGGCATCAAGGCGGAAGATATTCCGGTTGTCGCCTTTTCGGTTGGCGAAGAAGAACTTGCCGGTCTCGACACCGCACCACTCGTCGGTCACCTTGCGGCCTGGAACTACTTCCAGTCTGCGGACACTGATGCCAATGCCGAGTTCATCGACACATGGCAGGCATTTGTCGGCGATGACAACCGCGTAACCAACGATCCGATGGAAGCTCATTTCATTGGCTTCAACATGTGGGTCGAAGCGGTAGAGAAAGCCGGTACAACCGATCCGGACGCGGTCATCGACTCCATCGTTGGTGTGACCGTACCCAACCTGACCGGCGGTTACTCCGCGATGATGCCGAACCACCACATCACCAAGCCCGTGTTGATCGGTGAAATCCAGGAAGACGGCCAGTTTGAAACCGTTTGGGAAACCTCCGGCACGGTTGTCGGCGACGCATGGTCGGACTACCTGGACGGATCCAAAGACCTGATTTCCGATTGGCGGGCACCGATGTCCTGCGGCAACTTCAACACTGCTACTGGCAAGTGCGGTGGTTCCGGCTCCTAAAGGCAGCAAACAAAGTTAGGTCGGGTTCTCAACAACCCGATCTAACTATTTGCGTTTGAAGTGTCATCTCTGACCAGCGATCAGACATGCGGAGTGGCGAAACATTCGATGACAAATTCATCCAGGTACGCCTCCCAACCCTTACACGACTATTCAAAGCCGGTGGACCCATGTCCCTCTTGAAATCAATCTTGGTGTTTTTTTGCCTGTTCGCCGGTCTAACCGGACAGGCGTTTGCACAAGCGGATGCGGAATCCCTGCGCAACCTGGTCAATGAACTGGCCAAAGGGAAATACGCCGAAACCGAACAACAGATCGAGGCGCTGGTTGCGACCGGCAATCCGGCGGCCGCGCCTGTCCTGAAAGCGCTTGGGGTCGGCAATCTCTATTTTCGCAAATCGGACAACGCGGTGTTTATCGCCAGGAAGAGCGGCAAGACGTTTGTCCTTACTGATCCGTTGACCCTTGAGCCCACGGGGGAAGCCGGCAAGCGTGAAATCAAAAAGATCAAGGTCAACAACAAGCTGCGGCGCGTTGTTCGCGCAGCGCTTGGGTCTCTAACCCTGCAAGCGCCAGACCCCGAGGTCAGAAGGTCTGCGGCCTCTGCCATATTCAAGGCCAAAGATCCGGACAGCATCCCCGCCCTTAACGTCGCCATTGCAGCTGAAACCGATGACGGCGTTCTCAAGGTCATGGAACAGGCGCGCGCTGCGGCGGTTTTGAATTCCGATCTTGACGCGTCCGACAAGTTGGCTGCCGTTGCCACGCTTTCCGAGATGGGCAACCGGGATGCCCTGTCGCTGCTGATCGGTCTGCAATCAACAGCGGAAGGAGACTTACGCGATGCGGCAGTTTCGGCCGCTGCCAAAATCGAAAAGTCTATTGCCGCATGGGATACTGCGCAGAATGTCTGGTACGGCCTGTCGCTCGGTTCCGTTCTGCTTCTGGCCGCCATCGGACTTGCCATCACTTTCGGTGTCATGGGGGTCATCAACATGGCCCATGGCGAAATGGTGATGATCGGTGCCTACACCACATTTGTTGTTCAGGAACTGATCCGGACGTCCGCACCAGGGCTTTTTGAGTATTCACTGCTCATAGCCCTGCCCCTTGCGTTCCTGACCTCCGGTGTGATCGGCATCGGCATCGAACGTGGCGTGATCCGCTGGCTTTATGGACGTCCCCTGGAAACGCTGCTTGCGACCTGGGGAATCTCGCTGATCCTTCAGCAGGCGGTGCGGTCCCTCTTCGGACCGACCAATCGCGAAGTCGGCAACCCGGACTGGATGTCCGGGGCTTTCGAACTCGGGCAAATGACCATCACCTATAACCGTATGTGGATCATAGTATTTGCACTGGTGGTCTTTGCGGCACTGATGCTCGTCCTGAAGAAAACACCATTCGGTCTCTACACCCGTGCTGTCACGCAGAACCGGCGCATGGCCGCTTCAATGGGCATACGCACCCCCTGGATCGACGCGCTGACCTTCGGTCTAGGCTCAGGCATTGCCGGCGTTGCCGGTGTCGCCCTGTCCCAGATCGACAACGTCTCCCCCAATCTTGGTCAGGGGTACATCATCGACAGCTTCATGGTGGTTGTTTTCGGTGGCGTCGGCAATCTGTGGGGCACGCTGGTCGGGGCGATGACCCTTGGGGTCGTCAACAAGTTCCTCGAACCCTATGCCGGTGCGGTTTTAGGCAAGATCTTCGTGCTCGTCTTCATCATTCTCTTTATTCAAAAGCGTCCACGGGGTCTCTTCGCCCTCAAGGGCCGGGCAGTTGAAGCATGATGTCCTCATTCTTATTCCGTGCGATGGACGCACGCGCCGGGATTTTCCTGGCGATCCTTGGTGCCGCGATCATTCTCGTGCCCGCCAGTAACCTGCTGGTTCCTGAAAATTCGCCTTTCCATGTGCCGACCTATGCGGTCACGCTGATGGGCAAGTATCTCACCTACGCCTTGCTCGCGCTCGCGGTTGATCTGGTCTGGGGCTATTGCGGCATTCTCTCGCTCGGTCATGCTGCATTCTTTGCACTTGGTGGCTATGCCATGGGCATGTACCTGATGCGCCAGATCGGAACACGGGGCGTCTATGGCGACCCGATCCTGCCCGACTTCATGGTTTTCCTGAACTGGCAGGACCTGCCCTGGTACTGGTCCGGCTTCGACATGTTCTGGTTTGCGGCAGTGATGATCCTGCTGGTACCGGGTGCACTCGCGTTCATCTTTGGCTGGTTTGCCTTCCGCTCGCGAGTAACAGGTGTTTATCTGTCGATCATTACACAGGCTCTCACCTACGCGCTTTTGCTGGCCTTTTTCCGGAATGATATGGGCTTTGGCGGAAACAATGGCCTGACCGATTTCAAAGACATTCTCGGCTTTGACATTCAAGCCGACACCACCCGCGCCGGTCTGTTTGCAGCCTCAGGCCTGGCGCTGGTCGTGTGTTTCCTCATCTGCCGGGCCGTGACCCGCTCCAAGCTTGGCAAGGTTCTTGTCGCGGTTCGTGACGCCGAGAGCCGGACCCGGTTCCTCGGCTACCGGGTGGAGCACTACAAACTCTTCGTCTGGACCCTGTCAGCTATGATGGCCGGAATTGCCGGGGCGCTCTACGTACCGCAAGTCGGCATTATCAATCCGGGTGAATTTGCCCCTGCCAATTCGATTGAAGTGGTCATCTGGGTTGCCGTCGGCGGTCGCGGTACGCTTGTGGGAGCCGTTCTCGGAGCTGTGCTCGTGAACTTCGCCAAAACCTGGTTCACTGCCGCCCTGCCCGACATCTGGCTGTTCGCACTAGGCGGTCTCTTTGTTGTGGTCACCCTGTTCCTGCCCAAAGGCATCGTCGGGACCATAAGCGGTGGCTGGACGGCACTGCGCCAGCGCAAGATCTCATCTGACTATGAAAAAGGATCTGACGAACCGCCTTCAACACCACCGCAATCTCCGAGCGCGCCTGCCAACATCATCCATTGCGAACCGGTTGCCCGTTTTCCCGGCACGACCAAGCCCCAACCTGCGGAGTAGACCATGGCCCGAGCATCAAGCCTTCTTTATCTCGATGGCGTATCGGTTTCCTTCGATGGCTTCAAAGCCTTGAATGAACTCTCTCTGACCATAGCCCCAGGAGAAATGCGCGCGATCATCGGACCAAATGGTGCGGGCAAGACCACGATGATGGATGTCATTACGGGCAAAACCCGACCCGATAGTGGCGATGTCTATTTCGATGGGGCAGTCGATCTGACCGGAGAAGATGAAGCCTCCATCGCAGAACTCGGTATCGGCCGGAAATTTCAGAAACCAACCGTTTTTGAAAGCCATACGGTCTGGGACAATCTGGAACTCGCACTCAAGGCACCGCGCGAGCCATTTGCAACGCTCTTTCACGTGATTGCCAACGGTGAAAAGAAGCGGATCGAGTCCCTTCTTGATCTCATCCGGCTCGGCAACAAGCGCCATGAGCTCGCCGCCAATCTCAGCCATGGACAAAAGCAATGGCTGGAAATCGGCATGCTGCTGGCACAGGATCCGAAACTGCTTCTTGTGGACGAACCGGCCGCCGGTATGACCGACGCCGAGACAGCCGAGACGGCCGATCTGTTGAAAGATATCGCGAAAGATCACTCAGTGGTCGTTGTCGAGCATGACATGGCTTTTGTTCGCTCGCTCGGTGTCAAGGTTACCGTCCTGCACGAAGGCTCGGTCCTTGCAGAAGGGTCTCTGGATCATGTTTCCGCCGATGAGCGGGTTGTTGAAGTCTATCTGGGGCGGTGAAACATGCTCAAAGTTGAAAACATCGATCTTTATTATGGCGCAGCACAGGCGTTGAAAGGGGTCTCCCTGACCGCGGAAGTCGGCAAAGTGACTTGCCTGATGGGCCGAAACGGCGTCGGCAAGACATCGACATTGCGCGCCGTGGCCGGGCAGCACGGGATCAGCAGCGGCAAGATTTTCTGGAACGGTGAAGACATTTCATCCCTGCCGGCGCACGCCCGTGCCAAGAAGGGTATCGCCGTCGTTCCGCAGGGACGCGAAGTCTTTCCCCTGCTCTCGGTCAAGGAAAACCTTGAAACGGGCTATGCGCCCCTGAAGCGAAAGGATCGCAAGATCCCGGAGACGGTCTTTGAACTGTTTCCGGTTCTGAAAGACATGCTGAACCGCCGTGGTGGTGATCTGTCCGGCGGACAACAGCAACAGCTTGCTATCGCACGGGCACTGATCACTCGTCCCAATTTGCTCGTTCTCGATGAACCAACCGAAGGCATTCAGCCGTCCATCATCAAGGATATCGGCCGGGCGATCTCATGGCTGCGCGATCAAAAAACGATGGCGATCGTTCTCGTCGAGCAGTATTTCGAATTCGCCCGCGACCTGGCAGACGAATATGCGGTGATGGACCGGGGGGAGATCGTCTTGTCCGGAAGCGGAGCAGATCTTTCAGAAGCCGAAGTCCGTCGCTACTTGACCGTATAGTCATTCCGAAACAGATCGACAGCAGGCCATGATTTGCAAGGCGGCAATCAGCATGGTCATGCGACCGGATTGGGGTAGAAATCCGTTCTCAAGTCGTGTTAGGGGCTGTGCAGCTTCAAAGTTGCCCAGAGATGATGACCTCTTGGCGCATCCCCACCTGGGGTACCTGCTTAAGAACTGGAATTTAAAAAATGCGCGTTGCAATGATTGGCACCGGCTATGTCGGTCTGGTTTCCGGGACATGTTTTGCTGATTTCGGTCACGTGGTGACCTGTATTGACAAGGACGCGACGAAAATTGATGCGTTGAATAACGGCGACATCCCGATTTACGAACCAGGTCTGCAGGAACTTGTTGCCAAGAACGTTGAAGAAGAACGGCTATTCTTCACCACCGACCCGACGGATGCCATCAAACAGGCCGATGCCGTTTTTATCGCAGTCGGCACGCCGACGCGCCGTGGTGACGGTCATGCAGACCTTTCTTACGTCTATGCCGCTTCCGAAGAAATCGCGGAACTGATCGACGGATTTACGGTTATCGTCACAAAATCGACCGTTCCGGTTGGGACAGGCGACGAGGTCGAAGCCATTATCCGGAAAACAAATCCGGATGCCGATTTCGCTGTAGTCTCCAACCCGGAATTCCTGCGCGAAGGTGCGGCCATCAACGATTTCAAGCGACCCGACCGGGTCGTCGTCGGCACCGAAAGCACACGAGCGGTCGAAGTCATGCAGGAACTTTACCGGCCTCTTTATCTCAATGAAACTCCGATCATCGTTACCAAGCGCCGGACATCTGAACTTATCAAATATGCGGCAAATGCATTCCTTGCCGTCAAAATCACGTTCATCAACGAAATTGCCGACTTGTGCGAAAGTGTCGGTGCCAACGTTCAGGAAGTCTCCCGTGGCATCGGCCTCGACAACCGTATCGGTGGCAAGTTCCTTCATGCCGGCCCGGGCTATGGGGGGTCCTGTTTCCCCAAGGACACGCTTGCCCTTTCAAAAATTGCGGCCGACGCAAAATCCGACCTCAAAATCGTCGATTCCGTGATCGAAGTGAATGCGGCCAGAAAAAAGAAGATGGCGCAGAAGGTGATCGACTTCATGGGTGGCGATGTCAAAGGCAAGACCATTGCCCTGCTCGGTCTCGCATTCAAACCGAATACCGACGACATGCGCGAAGCTCCCAGTATCGACATCGTTGAAAAGCTACAGGCAGAAGGCGCCAAACTGCGTGCCTACGATCCCGCAAGTATGGAAGAGGCAAGCAAGATCATGTCAGGTGTCATGTTCTGCGATGGCCCCTACCACGCAATTGAGAATGCAGACGTGATCGTCATCTTGACAGAATGGGATCAATTCCGCGCTCTGGATCTGGACCGCGTCAAATCGCTCGTCACCGAGCCGAAAGTTGTCGATCTGCGCAATATCTACAAGCCTGACTATATGGAAGCGAAAGGCTTTGAGTACACTAGCGTTGGGCGCAGCTACTGATAGAAAATTTTCCCCTATTATGTTTTTGCCGTACTTCGGGGTGGGCACCTGCCCTAGGGTGGTTCGTTCATTCAAACAAATCTCATGAAAATACTGAAAGCAGGCACCACCAGTGTCTGATGTGGCCACTCGCATGCAACTCATACCAAGTACAATTACAAATTTTTAATTAACCTTGTGTTAACTATACTCTGGCGAAAGCAGACGCATCTGATTACAGTATGCGTGTGGGCGGTACGTGAGAAGAATTAGCTGAGGCTAGCAAATTTGACGAACGATACGGTCACCAACGATGCGGACGATCACTGCAGGCATGACATTGTACTTGCCGAATATGCGAACTGGCAGCGTCGTTTAAAGCGAAAACTCGTTTCCACTTCCCACGCTTTCCCAAAGCGCACCTCGTGTCCCCTGGTACAGCGCATTTTGAAGCGGTCTGTTGATCTTTTCGGCGCGACCGCAGGCTTGGCTCTGTTGTTTCCGCTGCTGGCCACGGTTGCCCTGATCATAAAAATGTCGAGTCCGGGACCCGTTTTTTTCCGCCAGAAAAGATACGGATTGAACGGAATTCCATTCACCATTTTCAAATTCCGAACGATGCACGTTCATCTTTGCGATGCTTCAGGGGTGGCACAGACAGTTGCAAATGATCCTCGTATCACCCCGATAGGGTTCTTTCTGCGTAAAAGCAATTTCGACGAACTGCCACAGCTCATCAATGTCCTGAAAGGCGACATGTCCCTTGTCGGCCCGCGCCCGCATGTACCGGGCATGCTGGCTGTCGGCGTTCCCTATGAGATCTTCGACCAGAGATATATGGGCCGTCATCACGTCCGGCCCGGCATTACCGGACTGGCTCAGGTCAATGGATGCCGAGGAGAGACAAAAACCGAGCTTTCCGCGCGCATGCGTTTGGAATATGACCTGATCTACGTTCAAGCCCAGTCATTTTGGCTCGACGCGACAATCCTGGTCAAAACGATTGTACGAGAGTTTTTCAAAGGATCCGGATCGTGACACGTCGCCCGCGTTTCGCACACGGCCAGCTAGGCGCTTGAAAGCCCGATCACAACAGCGTCTTTCCCATTGGATAGAACTTATTCTGCCGTTATCTTCAGCCGATGCCGTTCAGTCGTCGCTCAACAAGGTTGCCATATGGCGTAGAGCCAGCAAGTAGCCTTCGGTGCCACATCCAACTATCAACCCGTCCGCTCTGGCTGTCACATAGGAATGATGGCGGAAACTTTCCCGTTTGTGGATGTTTGAAATGTGCACCTCGATAACCGGAAAGGTGCACATGTTGAGCGCATCGAGAATTGCGACCGACGTGTGGGAATAAGCTGCTGGATTGATAATGACGCCGGCGCCGTGTTCCCGGGCTTCCTGCACCCAATCGATCAGATCGTGTTCGGCGTTGCTCTGGCGAAAAACAATTTGCAGTCCCGCCTCCACGGCTTGGGCCTCGCAAAGTTGGCGAACATCATCAAGCGTCTGATAGCCGTAAATCTCCGGCTGCCGCTTTCCCAGGAGATTAAGGTTCGGCCCGTTCAGGATATAGACGATCTTTGCCATGAATTTGCTTCCTCATACTGCCCAGGCAGGATGCATACGTTGGGTGAACTTTTCCAGTAATTCAGCCACTTAACGACGAAAAGTTTGTGGAAGTTAACAAGCTGGCGTTTTCAGTTCCAGCATCTACTTGCTCTTGTCATTTTTACGCAGTATTAACTATAAACTTCCACGGTGAAAGAAAACCAATTTAACGGGTTCCCATGATCAAGCTGCGTGAACGGCTAGACACTCTTGAAGCGCTGATGGCTGCCATCGATGGGTATCAACACCTTCCAATTGATGTTCTCTCACAATTTCTGCTGGATCACTACACTGTTGATCTTGATGTTCTGGCACAGTTTGCCGACAAGCTTGAGGCTGGCACCGCACGGACATCGCAAGCTGGCATGTCCACACGCGCATCTTTGGATACAGCCCAGTCCGCTGCCTGAGGTTTTCAGGTTCCCCCTGAGCAGCAAATCCGGATTTATCCGATCGCGGTGACGTTTTCGCCGGTTTCCTGTCCTTGACCGTTCGGGTCCTGCGGTTGACCGGGACCGCCTTGCCAGATTTTCTGCCTGTTCCGGATTTCCCGTGGTGCGGGACCAAAATAGGTCGCTGTCTTGATAAAATCTCGCGGATGCAGAATCACACTCGACACGCGCTGATACAGTGACTTGGCCGAAATCGGCTTTGACAGAAGTTCATGAACACCAAGACGGCGCGCCTCGACAATCCGGCTTCGTTCCGTGTGTGCCGTAACCATGATGATCGGTATGTAGGCAAAGGGATTGTTGGGACTGCGGATCATACGCACCATATCCGCACCGTCCAGAATGGGCATGACCCAATCAAGGATGAGGATATCCGGGTTGGCACGATCCATCGCCTCGAGGCCGGATGCTCCGTCCTCGGCTTCCACAATGCGACGCGCGCCGAACCCCTGCAGCATGGTGCGCAGGATCGTCCGCATGTAGGCACTGTCTTCGACCAGCAAGAATGTCAGCGAGGCAAGATCCAGGCTCACCCAATCCTCCTTGTTTCTCCCCAGTCTTGGCACGAAATTCTGAACAATGAGTTAGCTTTAGATAACCAGAACCTTCGAATGCCGGACATACATTCAGCGATTGATTTCACCACTTGGTAATGTTGCGTGAAATTAACTTTTTCTCGCAGGTGGCATTAACGGGACTTTCAGGGCTTGGCCTCATCTTGCCTCCAATCCAAAAAGACGAGGCGACCTTGCCAACATTCGTAAGACAAACCTGCCAAAACACTGAATGTTTTGACGAAGACGAGACATTTCCCCTGGAACAAGATCCGGCACATGCCGGACTTGGCTACCTGCTGCGCGAAAACGCTCTTCTTATCTCCGGGTTCGGCCTCGTTCTCCTTGCCGTTTGCATGGCGGTCTCGGCAGTTTGACCTCAAGGACGCCTTAAACGGGCTCACTTGCGGAAAACAGGGCGACACATCCCATCATTTCGATGTCCACATTTTTAAACCGGTGCGAAAGTTCCGTCTCCAGGCTCTCGCGTGTGTCGTTTTCATTCGAAAAAACACCCTTGCCATTGTAGATTTTCATAAGTTTGCGGGCGAATGCGGACCGAGGTACGTCACCCTGCAGAATGGTTGATCCGAAAACAGTGCCTTCTTCAGCAAGATGTGGCTTGAGACAATCGAACAAAACCGCCTTGTCTGCCATTGTTCCGGGCAGACAATGCAGAACGTAGTTCACACCAATTGAACCAAATGCTCCGAGTGTCCCGGGCCAGGGAACAAGAGCGTCGGCCTTGACCCTGGTCGGATTGTATCTCGCAATCCGCCCGGCCGCCTTCTCAAGACATTCGTTGTTCGGGTCCATCAAGGTCACTTTGGGAGCCGCAACTGGAAAGGTCGCCTTGTCGAGGAAGTAGCCAGTTCCAACGCCGATATCCAGATGGTTATCAGTCAGCTTCCGATTATAGAGAGCCGTCAGATACTGACTGGGACAGCGCCAGATAAAACGGTTGGAAAGCCCAAGTACCAGCGTGTCGTATATGGCGAGTGAGGTCTTCGAATAGATGGCATAACCTGGCTTGTGCGCTTCAGGAAACTGATCCATGCGTGCTCTCCATGGCAAAAATGACAAGGATCAGCGGTAGGTCACAAGCTGTGAGCCTGTCAAGATGACGAAGGCGTAACCATCCTTTTGGAGCACCTTGAAACATCACAGTCAGTCAGGCAGATCATCATCATCCAGAATGCGCCACTTGGCCCCTTCCAGATCATCATACTGCCCATTCTTCAGCGACCAGAGGAAGGCCACCAGTCCCAGCCCACCCAGGAACAAAGCTATCGGTATCAGATAGACAATCACTTCCATAAGCGTGTTATTCCTTTCCGATCCTTGGTGGCAGCTTTTCAGTCTCCCGATAGGTATACTGGCCCGTCTCCCCCCAGCGAAGCTTAAGGGCATTGGCGGTCACGGCGAGCGACGAAGCCGACATCGCCACAGCAGCCATGAGCGGGGTCACAAAGCCCGCGACGGCAATGGGAACCGCAATGACGTTGTAGATCGTCGAAATCCAGAGATTTTGCTCAATTGCCGCTCTCGCCCGTATCGACAACCGAAGCGCATCGGCAACGGGCATGAGTTTATCGCCCAGGAAAACCGCGTCGGACGCGGCCTGACTGAGATGCACGGCGGATACGGGAGAAAGCGACACATACGCTCCGGCCAATGCAGGTGCGTCGTTGAGGCCGTCGCCGACCATCAGAACCTTTCGACCCTGACGCTGCAGCTCTTCCAGGCGTGCAATTTTCTGTCCGGGTTTCATGCCCGCCCGCCAGGTCGATACATCCAGCGCTGCTGCACAATCTGCGACAGCGGGCTCCGTGTCGCCCGACAGGATCTCAAGCGCATAGCCTTGCTCTTTCAAAAGCTCAACAACCTGTCTGGCATCCGGCCTCAGGCTCTGGCGGAAGGCAAGCAAGCGGACAGCGCTATCGCCAAGGCGAATTGCCAGCAATGACGCTCCAGGTGTCGCGGCTAGTGCATATTCGATTTCATCCTGAGACGCACCGCAAAATAGCGGACTGCCGAGACGCAGCGTCTCGCCTTCCACGGTCGTTTCAAGACCGGCACCCGGCACTTCCTCGACATCGGCAAGCGGGATCAGAGCCCCGGTCGCCTTTACCAGTGCCGTCGATAGCGGGTGGCGGCTGGCGAGAGCCAGGCGGCCCGCAAGGGCGATGGTCCGGTCATCGGGGTCGATTGTGTCGCACAAATCCGGTTCGGCGAGCGTCAGCGTGCCGGTTTTGTCGAAGAGGATCGTATCAATATCCGACAGACGCTCAATGGCATCTCCCGAGTTCAGCAGTATTCCGCTTCGGAACAACTGGCCCGACGCCACCACCTGAACCGCAGGTACAGCCAGACCCAGGGCACATGGGCAGGTGATGATCAGGACGGAAATGGAAATCACCAGAGCCGGCTGCCAGGACAAGCCTGCAAGCAGCCATCCCAGGAATGTCAACGCAGCGGCACCGTGCACCAGTGGCGCATAGAGTTGGGCAGCCCTGTCCGCGATGCGTACATATTTGGATTTCGCCTGCGAGGCAGCTTCAAGAAGCCGGTTGACCTCATCCAACAAAGTCGCACCGGATGCTGCCTCGACCCTGACCTGAAGCGCTCCTGCCCCGTTCAACGTTCCGGCATAGACCCTTTGACCTGGCTTAACCGGGACCAATACGCTTTCGCCGGTGACAAGACTCTGGTCGATTTCCGACCGGCCCGTCTCGACGACACCGTCGATCGGTACACGCTCACCGCCTGAAACAAGAACCCTGTCTCCGGACTGAACTTTCGAAAGCGGAATTTCCCGCACGCTGCCATCGGGATTGATCCTTGCAGCCACTTCCGCTTTCAGAGCAGCGATGTTTTCGGCAAACGAGCGGGTCCGGCCTTTCATGTTGTGATCGAGATATCTGCCCACCAGCAGAAAGAACAACAGCATCACTGCTGATTCAAAGTAAGCGTGATGCTGATGCTGCAGCGTTTGAACGACCGATAGAGCCACGGCCAAAAAGACCCCGATCACAATCGGAACATCCATGTTCAAACGACCGGCAGCGAGCGCGCGGAAGGCGCTTTTCAAGAACGGTCGGCCGGAATAGGCAACCGTCGGCAAGGCGATCAACGCAGATAACCAGTGAAAGAAATCACGCGTTTCCGGCGTAATGTCGGTCGCGTTTCCCGACCAGACAGATACCGACAACAACATGATATTCATGCCAGCAAAGCCTGCGACCGCGAGACAGCGGAGCAGCTGTTTGCCGGTCCTGTCCTGGCGTTCCTTCTGGCTGGCAGGATCGAACGGATGCGCCGTATATCCAAGCCGCGCCAGCTCGGAGACGATTTCATCAGCACCGGTTTGATCTTCAACCCAGTCCACGGCGAGACGCTGACTGGTCAGATTGACACGCGCGGTCCGGATGCCCGGCAGACGCTTCAATCCACGTTCGATCTCGCCCATGCAAGCGGCACACGTGATCCCGTCGACGGCGAGATCCATATGAACCGCGCCATCTTTGCCTTCAGTCACAAAGGACTGCCAATCACGTTGGTGAACCGTCACTGGTACGACCTCAATCTTTCAGATAAATCCTGTTTTCGGACTTGAACTTCCGAATGCCTTCCTGCCGAATTTCGAGAACAAGCGTCCAGTTACCCTCCGGCAATGCTTCAACGTCCGCCACGTAGCGTCCACCGCCATCAGCATGCAGAAACAACTCAACATCCGCGTCATCGTTTGCCGGGTGCCGCAGAACCGCGCGGACATCGACACCAAAAAGCGGTGTTCCGTCAGCATCGGTGGCCGAGACCATGAGCGTGCTGCCGGTGTCACCTGTATCGAGAAATTCGCTTGTCACCTGCCAGTGCAGTTCAGCCTGTGCCTTGGCAGCTGCGATCTCCTGATTATATGCCTGACCGGCCTCATAGGAACTTTCCACCACCACGCCCGGGAAAGACCCGAGCGCAAGATAGATGAAAATCGCGTTGGCGGTAAAAATCACGCCAAAGAACCCGAGCAGCCAGACCAGCACCGTTTTACCGGTGATGGCCTTGGGATCTTTCATGTTCGACTGAACCATCGTCATCCTTGTCTCCTCACGGTTTTCCCGGTGCCTTGAACGTGTCGTTCGTTGTGACCACCTCGCCCATCACGCTTTCGGTGATCCGGAAGGTTACATGTGTCGAGTGCGGCATTTCCGTCCATGGCGGCGAAGTGACGAGCACTCTCACTTCCCGTGTCGTGTCCGGTCCGACTTCAATAATGGGACGGCCGGCAAAATTCGCTTCAGCACCAACAGCTTCAACCAGGGTGTTCGCGGGCATGCCTTCGACATGCAACATGAAGCTGCGCGTATGGCGGCGCTTGTTGGACAGACGAACCGCATACCCGTTACGCACTGTACCGTCGGACTGTTCCACGAACACCGGATTGCGATCGTGCAATACGCTTATGTCTGCAAAGTCCCTGTTCAAGAGCGTAAACAGCATAATAGCGCCGACGACGACGATGATCGCCGCATAGATAACGGTTCGAACACGGACGATCTCGTAAACCGGTTCCTTGCCTTCGAGCCGTCGCTCGATGTTCTCGTCCGTGTCATAGCCGATCAGGCCGGTCGGTTTGCCGATCTTGGTCATGATGTTGTCGCAGGCATCGATGCACAGCCCACATTGAATGCAGTCAAGCTGCATTCCCTTGCGAATGTCGACACCTGTTGGACAAACTTGAAAACACTGAAAACAGTCGATGCAATCGCCTGCCGGCAGGCCTTGCGCTTCCAGTTTCTTGTTCTGCTTCAGCGACCCGCGTGGTTCACCACGGTCCCATCGATACGTCACGTTGAGAGCTTTTTCGTCGGTGAGCGCGGCCTGGATGCGAGGCCAGGGGCACATATAGATGCAGACCTGCTCGCGCATGAACCCGGCCAGCAGGTAGGTGGTCGACGTGAGGATCGCGATCCAGATATAGGCGATCATCGGTGCCTGAAAGGTCAGGAGCTGCCAAACCAATGTGGGCGCATCATTGAAGTAGAGCACCCAGGCGCCGCCGGTCCACCATGCGATCATCAACCAGAAAAAATGCTTGGTGACCCGCTTGCGCACTTTGCCGAAAGTCCAGGGATCCTTGTCGAGCGCAATGCGCTCGCGCCGATCGCCCTCAACTTTTCGCTCAACCCAGAGAAACAGGTCGGTCCATACGGTTTGCGGGCACAGATAGCCGCACCAGATTCTGCCCGCCACGGCATTCATCAGGAACAGCGCGACGGCCGCGATGATCAGCAGGCCCGTAAGATAATAGACTTCCTGAGGCCAGATTTCGATGAAGAAAAAGTAGCCCCTGGCGTGCTCGATATCGATCAGCACAGCCTGCCCGGGGGCGTCCGGTCCGCGGTCATAGCGGATGAAGGGCAGAAAATAATAGATGCCCAACGTTATGAAGAGCAATGTCCACTTGATCCGGCGGAACAAGCCGTGGGTCGCCATGGGATAGATTTTTTTGGCAGACTCGAACCAAGTGTCAGGGTGCCCGCCCTCATGCGTCTCGGTGTCCGTAGACATACCGTCCGTCCTTTTTAACGCGATCCTGCCCCAATAGGATCCTGGAAAAACCATTTGCCATCTTCCGATGACAGCGTGGCTCTAACGTAAACCGGCGCAAGACGTCACACCTTGCGCCGGATCAATTTCTTCAGGTGATCCGGCGATGTTGCCGCATCTCCTCAGTCATTACTGACCTCCACCGAAGGAGTGGACATAGACCGTCAGCGATTTGACTGTTGCTGGATCCAGGCGATCCACCCAGGCCGGCATGACACCGTTGCGCGGGTTGGAGACCTGGGCCTTAATCTGCGGCAACGTCTTGCCATAGAGATAGTTGGCGGACATCAGGCTCGGAGCACCGACTTCCTGAATGCCTTCCAGATTATCACCGTGGCAGGCAGCACAGTTGTCTTCGTAAAGCACCTGTCCCGCTGCAAGATCGATCCCCTCATCCGTTTCCACACCGGCGCGGGAGGCAACGAAGTTAGAAACCTGATTGATCTCGTCACGGCTCAACAACTCATCGCGACCAAAGGCCGGCATGTCACCGATACGCGCATCGTCGTTTTCCGTGCGAATGCCGTAGAGCAACGTGGTGTGGATGTCATCCAGCGTGCCACCCCAGATCCAGGTGTCGTCCTGCAGGTTCGGATAGCCTTCCGCCCCCGTCCCTCCGGAACCGTGACATGGTGCGCAATTGTCGCCGAATGCCGCCTGGCCATTGGCAAGTGCGAACTGCAAGAGTTCCTGATCCTTTGAGATATCCTCCAGGGATGTCGCCACGATCTTGTCGGCGAACTCCGACCGGGCTTCTACACCCTTATCGTAGGCAGCAATCGCTTCCTCACGCTGGTTGGCACCCAAAATGCCTTTGGTGTAGCTGGAAACCAGCGGCCAGGATGGATAGAGCACCCAGTAGATCACCGCCCATACCATGGTGGCATAGAAGAGATACAACCACCATTTCGGCAGCGGGTTGTTGAGTTCCTTCAGACCATCCCATTCGTGGCCAGTCGTTTCGACCCCGGAGATTTGGTCGATTTCCTTGTCATGCGTATCAGCCATGAATCAATCCTCCCGGAACGGGATCTGGGCAGCGTCGTCGAACTTTTTACGGTTCTTTGGCCACAATGCGTAGGCCAGGACGATGCCGAACAGGATCATGAAGTAGATAAGGCCCCAAGTCTGCGCGAAGCCTGCGAATGCGGAATACGTTTCGTTCATCGCCCTTACCTCGCGTTTGCCTTGTCGTCGTAGATGGAGAAGTCGACCATGGTCCCAAGCACCTGCAGATAGGCAACAAGGGCGTCCATTTCGGTCACGACCTTAGGATCGCCATCGAAACTGCGGACGGTTGCGGTCGGCCAGCGTTCTTCAAAGTCATACGCCGCGTCCGTGTCCGGCATGGCCTGACCCAGAAGATCCGTCTTGGCGTTCTTGATCTGCTCCTCGGTATAAGGCACGCCAACGTAGGTGTTGACTGTCAGGTGCGATGCGATATCGCGCGTGTCCAGCTTGTTTTCCGCCAGGAACGGATATCCGGGCATGATCGAGGCCGGCACCAGTGAACGCGGATTGATCAGATGCTCGACATGCCAGTCGTCGGAGTATTTTCCGCCGACGCGAGCCAGATCGGGACCTGTCCGTTTGGAGCCCCACTGGAACGGATGGTCATACATGCTTTCCGCCGCGAGCGAAAAGTGACCGTAGCGTTCCAACTCGTCGCGCATCGGACGGACCATCTGCGAATGGCAGAGATAGCAGCCCTCGCGGATATAAATGTTCCGACCCGCGAGCTCCAGCGGCGTATAGGGCCGCATGCCCTCCGTCTTCTCGATCGTGCTCTTCAAGTAGAAGAGCGGTGCAATCTCCACGAGGCCACCGACGGCGACCGCGACCAGGATACCGACCAGAAGAACGAAGGAGTTCTTTTCAAAGACTTGGTGTTTGTTCCAAAGTGACATTGTCTTCCTCCCTTATTCGGCCGGAGCCAGGGAGCCAGCCGGCGTGGTGTCGGCTTCTTCAGCCTCGCCATGACGGACGGTCATCCAGAGATTGTAGGCCATGATCAGAGCGCCGATCACGAAGAGTGCGCCACCCATGGCACGGATGATGTAGAAGGGATGCATCGCCTCCACGGTTTCCACGAAGGAGTACTCCAGGAAGCCGAGGCTGTCATATGCGCGCCACATCAGGCCCTGCATGATACCGGAGACCCACATCGCGGTGATGTAGAGAACGATACCGATCGTTGACAGCCAGAAGTGCCAGTCGACGAGCCGCAGGGAATAGAGCTGTTTCTTGTTCCACAGCCACGGGATGAGGCAGTAGAGCGCACCGAAGGAAATGTAACCCACCCAGCCGAGCGCACCTGAGTGCACGTGACCAATGGTCCAGTCGGTGTAGTGCGACAGGGAGTTGACCGATCGCAGGCTCATCAACGGACCTTCGAAGGTCGACATGCCGTAGAAAGCGACCGAAACGACCATCATGCGCAGAACCGGATCGGTTCTCAGCTTGTCCCATGCTCCGGACAGCGTCATCAGACCGTTGATCATGCCACCCCAGGACGGCATCCAAAGAATGATGGAGAACGTCGCACCGAGCGTTGATGCCCATTGCGGCAGAGCCGTGTAATGCAAATGGTGCGGACCGGCCCAGATGTAGATGAAGATCAGCGCCCAGAAGTGCACGATGGACAGCCGATAGGAATAAACCGGTCGTTCAGCGCGTTTCGGGATGAAATAATACATGATGGCAAGGAAGCCGGCGGTCAGGAAGAAGCCAACCGCATTGTGGCCGTACCACCACTGAACCATCGCATCCTGCACACCCGACCAGACGATGTAGGACTTGGTCGAATAGATCGAGACCGGGATTGTCAGGTTGTTGGTGACGTGAAGCAAGGCAATCGTGACGATGAAGGCCAGATAGAACCAGTTCGCCACATAGATGTGCGGCTCCTTACGCTTCCACAATGTTCCGAGGAACAGCAGCAGGTAGAACACCCAGACGATGGTCAGCCAAAGGTCGGCATACCATTCCGGTTCGGCATATTCCTTGGACTGCGTTGCGCCAAGCAGGTAGCCCGTACCGGCGATGACGATGAAAGCGTTGTAGCCGAGGATCACGAACCAGGGCAGGATCTTGCCCGGCATGCGCACCCGGCAGGTCCGC